>JAMBLJ010000256.1 GCA_023336815.1 Actinomycetes bacterium | reverse complement strand
TTCGGTCCACCCCACGAGAGCATCGGGTGGGTCCGGGCCAGGACACTTGAGCTGTACGGCAAACACTATGCAATGGCATGGCCTCATGAGGAACATGAGTCTGCGAGGCCGCTACGCCGCTCCCCTCTCTATCCCGCCCTGAAGAAGGCTGGAGCCGTCTTTGGTGAGAAACTCGGCTGGGAGCGACCGAACTGGTTCTCATCGAGCGGTGAAACAGCCAGGGACATCTACTCGTATGGGCGACAGAACTGGTTCGAGCCAGTTGAAGCGGAACACCGCGCGACGAGACAGCGGGTCACTCTCTTCGATCAGTCTTCCTTCGCCAAGTTCCTCGTGTCGGGTGTCGACGCCATGGACGCCTTGTCCTGGATGTGCTCGAACCACATAGATGGTCCGATCGGTGATCTCACCTACACCCAGATGCTCAACGAGCGTGGGGGGATCGAATGCGACGTTACGGTGACGCGCACCGGAGAGCATGACTTCTACATCGTCACCGGCACAGGATTCGCTACACACGACCTTTCCTGGATCCGCAACGCCATCCCCGCGGATTCCAGAGCGACAGCGACGGACGTCACCTCTGCATTCGCTACGATCGCCGTGATGGGTCCACGGACGAGAGATCTCCTCAACGAACTCACGGCAGTCGATCTGTCCAACGAGGGATTTCCCTTTGGAACGTCCCGCGAGCTCACACTCGGGGATGTGCCGATTCGCGCTCTTCGGGTTACCTACGTCGGCGAGCTTGGTTGGGAACTCCACGTGCACACCGAACTCGCAAGCACACTCCTCGAACGGTTGATGGAGGTCGGCGCGGACTTCGAAGTCAGCCATGCCGGATACAGAGCCATCGAAAGTCTCCGACTCGAAAAGGGCTATCTCGCTTGGGGAAAGGACATCGGTCCCGACCACACGCCGTACGAGGCGGGCCTCGGTTGGGCAGTCAAGAAGAACGATCACGTCGACTTCCTCGGAAAGCAGGCGCTCACAACGAAGGGGCAACGTCCGCTCACGAAACGTCTCGCCTGTTTCACGGTTGATGACCCTGACATCGTCCTGCTTGGCCGCGAGTCGATCTACCGCAACGGTGAACCCGTCGGCTGGCTCACATCCGCCGGGTGGGGATACACCGTTGAGGCGAATATCGGCTACGGGTACGTCGGCAACCAGGAGGGGATCGACGAGGAATACCTCTTCGGCGCCGAATACGAACTCGAGGTCGCAACCGAACTCGTGTCGTGTGTGATCCACAAAGGAGCCCTCTACGATCCGGCAATGGTGCGTGTACGAGCCTGACCGCGGCAACCATCCTTCCACGGTCGCCGCTAACCGACCGTTCGCATTCAGTGATCGCTGCCGTCTGTGTGGGCGAAGACATCTGCCTCGAATGCTTCGAGCATGGCAGCGCACTCCTTGACCCACGTCGCAGCCTCAGCCTTGTCGGGACTGTCGAACCAGTCCCTCCGGACAACGTCGCCAAGCCACCGCTCGATCTTGTTGAGGTCCTGGCGTATCTCTTCGACTTCTTCGAAGGTGAAGTTCTCCCTGAACCGCTCGAACTCGATCTCCTTCACGAACTTCGATTGGCACTCTTCCACGATCTCCGCATACTCGCGACTGGCGAGCGAGGTGAACACCTGCACAAGGTCGGCATGTTGGGACTCAGGGACGAAAGGGATCTCGAGATACGTATCCGTCCCATCCATCGTCGCGATGCGCTCGCGTATCGCGTCGATCGCATCGATGGTCTCACGTCGTCCCGGAAGCAGACACACTGCCTGCTGGGGGTAATAGGCACCGAGATGCTTCAACTCACGCCAGATCGCGATGCGGTTCGAGGACGGTTCCGACGGAACTTTGTACGCCAGAAGCAGCCATGCGGGCATCTCCGAAGTGGCATCCATCATGTGCTCCTTGTATCGCATCCGCATTCTATCCGAACGGTAAGACGAGTAACACACGCTTGAATAACAACTGCTAGTATAGCGTTTGCTACTAACATCTTCTGACGATAGAACCACCAGGTCATGACACGTTTCGCAAAGATCACAAAAGGTGTACCGAGGACGGTTGTGGCACTGGGACTCGTGAGCATGTTCACCGACCTTTCAAGTGAGATGATCTATCCCCTGATACCTGTCTTTCTCACGACCAGCCTCGGTGCGGGTGCGCTCGCGCTCGGTGTGATCGAAGGAATCGCAGAGTCAACCGCCGCAGTTCTCAAGGTTGTTTCGGGTTGGTGGACCGACAAAGTGAACCGACGTAAACCCTTTATCTTCGCCGGCTACGGGATCGCCGGTGCTGTGCGGCCTCTGATCGCGTTCGCCACGACCTGGCCGTTCGTTGTTGGTATCAGATTCGTCGATCGGGTTGGGAAAGGCATACGGACCGCGCCACGAGACGCACTGATAGCTGATGTGACACCGGAAGAAAGCCGCGGAGCCGCGTACGGCGTCCACCGCTCACTCGATCATTTTGGGGCCGTGCTCGGACCGCTTGTAGCCGCGGCATTGCTGTGGGCAGGGTTCAGCCTTCGCTGGGTATTCTTTCTGGCGATCATCCCCGCGGTCATCGTGATCTTCGTCATTGCACGGCTGGTCAAGGAGCCTGACCAGCCAGAACCCATAACGGCAAGCGGGCGATCGGTATTCTCGCGTGGTAGCGAACTCGGTAGGAACTACTGGATGCTCATGGTCGCCGTTGTCGTGTTCACCCTCGGGAACAGTGCCGACGCGTTTCTGCTCCTCCGGTTAAGCGACGCGGGCGTGTCCGTCGTATGGATCGCTCTTCTGTGGTCGCTGTTCAGTCTGGTGAAGATGGGATCGAACCTCATCGGGGGTCGGCTATCCGACCGCGTAGGAAGAAAACGTCTCGTCGTTGCTGGATGGATCTTGTATGGGGCGATCTACCTCGGAATGGGCATGGCATCATCCACATCCGTCCTGATCGGGTTGTTCCTTGCCTACGGTTTGTACTTCGGCCTGACGGAGCCCGTTGAACGAGCCTGGGTCGCGAGCCTCGCTCCAAGCGACCTCAGGGGCTCAGCCTTCGGCTACTACAACGGTGCGGTTGGGATTGGCGCCCTCCCGGCAAGCATCGTGTTCGGCGGTATCTGGGCAGCCTTTGGCCCTGGTGTCGCATTCACATTTGGAGCCGTTTTAGCAGCAATCGCCGTCGTGATCCTCCTCAGCGTTCCCGAACATCAACCGCAACCATCGCTCGGTAGCGACGCACTCAAGACCCCAGGCGATCACGCCGATGGAGCAACATGAGCGTTGGTTTTCTTCTCGGGTACGCAATGGGTGAAGGCGCCGCAGCACGCGCAGTACAGCGCGCGGCGTCTATTCCCTCGGTGTCAGGTGTCTCGACGGGCACGATCGAAGATCTATCGGAACGTATCGACCGCCTCGTGCTGCTCACGGCAGCTATGTGGTCAATCCTCGAGGAGAACGGGGCGACCGAAGCGGAGCTCATCGCAAGAGTCGAGGAGCTGGATTCCGCTGACGCTGTGCTCGATGGCAAGCTCACTGCCAAGCCGACGCCATGTTCGGGTTGCGACACCCTTGTGGCCCCTGGGTTGGCTGCGTGTCAGTACTGCGGCGAAGCGGTCCGAGCTGTTGACCCTCCAGGTCCGTTCCATACCATCTGATGTCCTGGCACGTCACCGCGGGCTGATAGCCAAGCGCTTCGTCCCCAGTCTCGGAGAGCCTGTGTAGTTCGCTACTCAGACCCTTCATCGCCTGCGGTGAGTTCATCGATGTGTTTGCGATACGCAACACGATCGCGCCAGTTCTCCCCCATGCTCTTCTGGAGTGCGGGAGGTAGATTCTCGACATCAACCACAAGATCGCTATCCACCGGCCACTCCTCAAGCAAGATCGGGTGGTAGCCCTCCGGGTAGTACTCGGCGGGATCGATCTCCTGCTCCCTGACGAACGGCTCCTGGATGTCGGCACGAGTGTTTCGCGGAAGTGGGACGACAAGTTGTCCGTCGCTGAAATCAAACTGCGGCGATCGACTGTTGGGATAGTCAGGAAGGATTCCCTCTCTGACCCAGATGTCGTCCTTCGTGACGTTCACCACCACTCCGTCCGGTGCTCCAAAATGGAACGGCCCTTTCCAGTGATGACGAATCTCGGCCACTGTCTCTTCGTTCTGATAGGCATCGAAGGCCATATGTGTGGTCATTCCGAGACGCGGCTTCACCTGATTCATCAGGTATCCGGCGGCGTATCCCGGTGTGTGGTGGGTATCGATGGTGTACCTGCCAAGGAAGGGCGGGACACCCATGACGCCGGAAGAGATACTGATCAACTCGGCCTGTGTCTCTGTGATGTACACGTCGACACCGCCGGCATATTCTGCATCGAGTTGGCTCGGCCGGCCGTCACCCGTCCAGGCCATGGATAGCCCGTTCCAATCCAGCCTGTAACCGGATGCGCCGTCTTTCGCATGTGACCGCTGCCAATGGGTCACCTGGACACCGTTTTCGTCGTAGATCACCCCGCCGTTGTCTCTGAAGTCGAACTCATTCACCTCGATATCCCAACCCTCGCCGTTGGGGAACAGGTCAAAGGCATCCATGTGCCAACCGAGCATCATCTGCATACCTTCGACCATCTTTGCGGTGCCGTACTCAGGTGTGCGGCCCGAAGGACCAAAGACGCGAAGCTTGTTGTGCCAGCGTCCGGACCAGCCTCCGAACATGTACAGGTACGGGAGTGCGCCGAAATGGTCGACGTGGAGGTGGGTAATGAAGACCTTATCGAGTTCGTTGAGCGCAAATCCTCCTGCGATGTAGTTGGCTACCGATCCTTCTCCGAGATCGAACACGAAACTGTCACCGTTGCCCAGTTGGACGAAGACAGAAGTGTTCATTTGTCCAGGTCGAATCATCGGCGAGGTTCCCATAAAGATGATCCGCATCTCATCTGGACCGATCTTTTCGGTGCGTGGGAACCAGTTCGCGGCCGACTTGAGTCCTGGAGTCGGTGCGATTCCGTCGAAGAGAAGACCTTCCTTCCAACGACCCATCGGAACGCCACCATAAAGTGCGTTCTGAATGTCCTCGGGACTCGACTGTGGTCGCTTCTTGCCTTCAGTCATGGACGCTCCTCGCATAGGTTTCAGACAGAACTGTAGCCCTCGGACTCCGTCTACGGGACGTTTCGTACCATAGATCTGCCGGTAGACTTGTCCCATGGGACATCGACCGAATGATCCGAGAGTTCTGGCGACGAGGGCACGCGTGCTCGCTACTGCAAGGGACCTCCTCGTCAAGGAAGGACCCGCGTCGATCACACCGACACGTCTCGCGGCAGAAACCGGTGTTTCTCGCTCATCGATCTATCGAAACTGGGAGAGTCCCGAATCCATCGTTCTCGACGCTATCGGAGATGACACCTCCGGGCCACCCTTCGAGGCGACCGGAGACGTCCGCTCCGATCTCACGCGATACCTGCAACTCCTGAGAGACGGTCTAGCGATGCCTCACACAACGTTGCTCGCCACACGGGTCGATCTCGCCGAACGCGAGTCCGATGCAGCGAGCGACTTGAGGACAACCAGCGAGAATCGCAGTCGCTTGATCGCAGCATTGCTCGAACAGCCGCCAGGACGGTTCGCTGACGCCCATGCCCTCATCGTGGGACCGCTGTTCTTTCAGAGATTTCTTGCAAGGCGACCAATCTCGGACGAACTCATCGCACTGGTCGTCGACGCGTACATAGAGACCATCGGGCCGGGCTCACGCACCGATGGGTCCGATAGCGAAGGCTGAACATTGGCTCTCTATCTAGCGTGAACGTGGAGAGGTGGGCCGCAGGTGGTTGTGGTGTCTAGTCGCGATCGGACGATCGCCCACATCACGAACGCGGAGATCGCCACGACGACTGGCAGAAAGCCGATCACGACATTTCTGGCCCCGCCCAACGCCGTATCGGCGCCTTCATCGATCTCGCGAGCAACCACGGACTCCGCTGCTCGGTCTGAGCTGGCCCACGCGACGGCGAGACGGTCGGGGGCCCTGTCTCCCCCACTCTCGACCACGACCGATAGGAACACGGAAGGCACATCCTCGGTCTGCGGGTCCACACCAAGGAGAACGGCATTAGTGAATGCGTAGTTCAGATCACCGTGTCGAGCGACGATCAACGCAGCCGCTGTGGCAGTCTGGTCAACGCACCGCGAGTCTCCACCGGCATCCGTTGCGCTCGCAACCCTACCGGTCATGCCTTGCGGACCGCGGCCGCACATCGATGTTGAATAGTCGCTCTATCTGACAGTCGGGAACCGACCCGACTCCCAGTACGCGCCCAGGGTCAGCCCTCGAAACAGCCGACAAGATCCCGGCGCACGCGTGCCAGTCTGCCCCGACTGGCCTGAGGTGACCAACGCATGGTCGGCAACGTCAGAGCGCGAGGACTCGCTTTGCATGGGAATTTCTACCGCAAGGAGATCCTCGGAAGGTCTCTGGACATCGCGACCCTCACCGGCTGGGAGCATGTCGGTGAGGATCGGGGCAGCGGTAGCCGCCAGGTATTCCGTTCGTTCGTCTCCGGTCACGAAGAGACCAGTTCGCGCTCTCTACCGATCTCCATCTCTGGTTCGGGAAGTCCGGACTCGCCCTCGATATCGACCGTTGGAAGGATCCGATCGAGCCAACCAGGAAGCCACCAATTCGCATCACCCATGAGCTTCATCGT
>JAMBLJ010000255.1 GCA_023336815.1 Actinomycetes bacterium | reverse complement strand
TGTCTGCTATCTGCCGTCTGTTGTCTGCTATCTGCTGTCTGCTGTCTCTTTACCCAAACTCGCTTCCGGGTTCTCGTGTCATGAGCTCGTGGAGGGCTTCACCGACATCCCTTCGGTCGTACAACACCTCGCCGACCTTTTCCGCGATGGGGAGCTCCACTTCGTACTTGTTGGCGAGAGCGAGCACACCGCTCGTTGATTTCACACCCTCAGCAACCATGTTCATGTCATCGATGATGTCATCGAGGTCGCGGCCCTGTCCAAGACCGTATCCGACCTGGTGGTTCCGGCTCTGAGAACTGTTGCATGTGGCAACGAGGTCGCCGATGCCCGCTAGTCCCGAGAACGTTCGCACGTCCCCACCCATGGCAACGCCGAGCCTTGCAACCTCAACGAGTGCTCGTGTCACCAAAGTCGCAAGGGTGTTGTCGCCATACCCCTTCCCAGCAGCCATACCTGCCGCGATCGCCATCACGTTCTTGACCGCACCTGCCACCTCGGATCCGACAACGTCCGGATTCGTGTACACGCGGAAGCTCGGGTTCGCGATGATGCGTTGTACAGCCTCGCCAACGTCCGGGTCAGGGACGGCGATCACCGTCGCCGCCGGCTGGCCGTTCATGATCTCGCGTGCGAGATTGGGACCGGTCAACACACCGATCACATCGGGATCGTGATCAGGGAGAACATCCACCGTCACCTCTGTCATACGCATCAGCGTGCCAGCCTCGATGCCCTTCGTGAGGGAGATGATCGGTGTCTGGGATGGGATATGACCCGACGCCCGCTGGAGAACATCGCGATAGCCGTGCGAGGGCACACCCATCACGATGACATCGGCGTCCTCGACCGCTTCGTACAGATCGCTCGTCGCTCGGAGTTCGTCTGGCAGATCGAAACCCTTCAGATACGCCTTGTTGCGGTGTTTCTTGTCGATCCCCTGTGCGATCTTGTCGCGCCTGGCCCAGATCGTGGTCGGCACGTTCGGAGCGAGAAGCGTTGCAACTGCCGTACCCCACGACCCCGCCCCGATCACTGCGTACTTCATGGCACCCACTGTAGGGCGTCCGGGAACGCCCGACAGTGCTCGTATTACGTACTACGTACTACGTACTACGACTTGCATCCTTGCAATTCGAGGTTTCGTCTAGCAATCTGGCTTCGTGCTGCAGCGGAACACTATTGAGGATTCGATGCGGAGAACGTACGTCCTCGACACGTGCGTCCTGCTGGCCGATCCACAAGCGATCGTGCGGTTCAACGAGCATGAACTGGTCCTCCCGCTTGTTGTGATCGAGGAGCTTGACCGTCAGAAGTCCCGGATGGACGAAGTCGGTGCCAACGCCCGCCGTACGATCCGGCTGCTCGAGGAGATGGGCGCATCGCGGCGCGGAGGGCTCGCCGAACCGTACCTTGTCGCCGGCGGGGGCTCTGTGCGAATAGAGCTCAACGGTGTTCACTCGGAGCGACTCCCCGAGGTTCTCGACCCGAACACCGCAGATCACCGAATACTCGCAACGTGTCTCAATCTCAACGACGAGGGTCTCAGGACCGTGCTCGTGACGAAAGACGCTGCGCTCCGGATCAAAGGCGCCCAGCTTGGGATCGATGTCGAGGACTACCGAGGCGATACGGTCGTAGTTGATGAGAGTTACAGCGGCGTTGCTGAGGTCGAGGTCGACGCCGGCGTGATCGACGAGATGTATGACTCGGGTAAGGCAGTGATTCCTGAACTCGAAGGCATCATCAATCAGTATCTGGTCTTGAAGGGACCCGGATCGTCCTCAGCGCTTGCCAGAGTCGCCGAGCAAGGGATAGATCCTGTCGCTATCCGTGTGGCCGGCTCGCGTCACATGTTCGGTATCGAAACTAAGAACCTTCGCCAAGCGTTCGCCGCGGACCTTCTTCTCGATCCCGATGTATCTGCCGTTTCGCTCATGGGTATGGCGGGCACTGGCAAGACCTTCCTGTCCCTTGCTGCAGCGCTTGAGCAGGTGCTCGAGATGGGCAGGTACCGGCGGGTTTCGGTCTATCGACCGCTCATTGCTGTGGGGCGTCAGGAAGTTGGGTTCCTCCCTGGTGATCTCGGTGAGAAGCTCGAGCCATGGATGGCAGCGGTGCACGACAACCTCTATGCGCTCTTCGGCGGCGAAGGCGCGAATCCTCGAGATGCGGTTGAAGAACTCTTCGAACGCGATGTCCTGGAGATGGCCGCCGTCACGTACCTTCGTGGCCGTTCGATCACCGAGGAGCTCGTCATCGTTGATGAGGCGCAGAACCTTGAACTCTCGACATTGAAGGTGATCCTCACCCGAATGGCAGAGAACTCCAAGGTAGTTTTCTGCGGAGATCTAACCCAGGTCGACAATCCGTACGTGTCGCCTTTCGGTGGGCTTGCTGCCCTGATCGAGAAGTTCAAAGGCAACCCGATGTTCGGTCAC
>JAMBLJ010000254.1 GCA_023336815.1 Actinomycetes bacterium | reverse complement strand
GAGGGGATCCCGCGATTCTTCGGTGCGAGATGGCGGCGGTGAGTCAAGTTCCACCCCAAGAAGGTCGATAGAAAGAGGGAACACGACCCTTCTCCGGAGGCCGCCCATGACAGACCATCTCGTCGCATACGAATACGGCACCGGCCAGGTGTGGGGGTACATCCGAGCTCGCTCATCCTCAGACATCGAAGCGGTCGTTCCCGACGTCGAGGTCTACTCAGCACCTCCGAGTTGGATGTCAGACGGAGAGCTGCGTGTCCTCCGAGAGCGGGCCGTCTACCTATCCGGCAGCACCCTGGACTCGATCGTGCACCATCACACTCCTGGCGCGTAGCAAGGACCCCGAATCGGTCATTGAACGATAGCATCGATTCCGATGTCCAATTTAGCTCCATCCGACGTGTCCGGGGAAGTGAACCCCGACGACTCCACACGTCAGACGCCGGCATGGCTCATCGTTGGCATTGTGACGGTACCGACACTTCTCATCCTGTTCGTAGTGTTGGGTGTTCTGAACTTCCCCGATGAGGGACCCGGTTCAGTATTCCAATTCCCGGACATGTTCCGACTGACTACGCCGACAGGTGGTGATCTTGGCGCTCACGTCCTGCTCCCGCGCATCTTGATGGACTCGATCCTGTCATCAGGGAGCATCCTCGGCTGGAGTAACGCCTGGTTTGCGGGTTTCCCGGTGTTGTACCTGTACTTCCCATTGCCGATGGTTTCGATCGTTCTCGCTGATGCGTTTCTCCCGTACGAGGTGGCATTCAAAGTTGGCGCTTCGGCGGGGCTCGTGGCTCTTCCAACGGCCACGTTCTTCCTGGTGCGTTGGCTCGGATTCAGCCGAATTGTTGCGAGTGTCACGGCAGTGAGTGGCGGGCTCTTCGTATTCATGGAGAGCTATGGCATCTACGGCGGGAATATCAAGTCGACGGTAATCGGCGAGTTTTCCTTTTCATGGTCTCTTGCTCTGTCAGTTTTGTACATCGGCTTGGTCGCGCGCGAGGTGAGGAGACGCGAACCGCTCGGCCCTTGGCCAGGAATTGTCCTCGCTCTCGTGGCGATCTCCCACATCGTTTCGGTAATCGTCGTTGTATTCGCCTCGGGACTGCTGCTATTCCGGCGATCTTCTGTTCGGCCTGTCGTGTCCTCCTGGATATTGGGATTCGGGCTGGCGGCATTCTGGGCCATGCCGTTCGCAGTGCTCGTGATGCAGGGGATGACGCCAGACTCGAACTGGATGCCTGTGACAGGCATCATCGGACCCGACTCACCGTTACCGACGGAGATCGTTCCGGTTGTACTGGTGGGTGCCGCAGGTCTGGTGGCGATCCTGAGGCGTGGGCACCAAGTCGCGCCGTTGCTTGGGCTCACGTTGATACCCCTAGCCGCATATTTCGCGCTGCCTCTCCTCGGAGTGTCGAGCGTGAACAATGCTCGATTTCTGCCCTACTGGTACTACGGGGTTTTCGTGCTGGCTGGTATCGGGGTTGGGCTTGGTGTCGCTTCGTTGGGTCGCTGGACCCGTTCGGGGCGTCATAGTGAGGCTCTCGGCGTCATCCTCGTGACCGCAGTCATGATGCTCGCCGCTCTTGTGATCACTGCCGATGCACCGTTCTGGGTCCATTGGGCGTACTCCGGCTATGAAACGAAGGCCAACTACTCCGAATACGAAACTTTGATGGAGAACATCGACGCGCTTCCGCCGGGTCGCGTCGTTTGGGAGTACAACGTCGACATCGCTGAATACGGAACGCCACTTGCCCTGATGCTCATCCCCTACTGGAGTGAGGATCACCCGTCGATGCAAGGGGTGTACTACGAGTCGTCGCTCACGACGCCATTCAACTTTCTCAACGAGAGCGAGATAAGTCTCGATCCGTCGCAGCGAATCTCGGGACTCGAGTACCACCCGATGGATTTCCGCCGGGCCACGGCGCATCTCGGCTTGTACGATGTCAGGTACTACGTCAGCTACACAGAGAGTGCCGAGATGGCCGCTCTCCAGGCCGGTCTTGAGCCGGTCTCGGTGGCTCGTCCGTGGGTGATCTTTGAACTTCCGGAGTCACAGTTGGTTGATGTAGCCGTGAGTGAGCCGGCGGTATGGCACGGATCGGGAGGATTCTCCGGCGCGGCTCTGGAATGGTATGACGACATCGACAGGCTGGACGAGTGGCTCACAGCGTCGGGTCCAGAGGATTGGATCAGAGTCGACTCCGTTGATGAACGGGGAGTTCCTGCGCGGGAGGTGTATGAAGTGTCCCGTGCGGCTGTCTCGGATGTCCGGATCGATGACCAGCGTATCTCTTTCGACACGACAGCGATCGGAGTTCCACACTTGGTGAAGGTGTCCTACTTCCCCAATTGGCGGGTCGAGGGTGCGGAAGGTCCTTTCCGAGCGGCGCCTTCTCTGATGGTCGTTGTCCCTACCGAAGAGTCGGTCGTCTTGACTTTCGAGAGATCATGGCCGGAGAAGATCGGACTGTTTCTGACTGTAGTTTCGATCGTAGGAGTTGCCGTGTGGGGCGTCCGTCGTCTGAGACTCCGGAGGGATGGACGGCGCAGCGCAGGCAACGAACCTCTCACTGTCGGATAGCATCGGGGACGATGCTGCGTCGTCCGCCCCCATCTGAGATTCCCGAGGGTCCCGGGGTCTACCTCTTTCGAGATCAGCACGGCGCCGTCCTCTACGTTGGGAAGGCGAAGTCGCTGAGGAAGCGACTCGCCAACTACTTCGGCGCTGATGTCGAGGGCAAGACGGCGGCGATGGTCGACGCTGCTGATTCCGTCGAATGGATCGTGACGCCTTCCGAGGTCGACGCGATCATGGTCGAGTACTCGCTCGTTCACGAGCACCAGCCCCGCTACAACATCCGGCTCAAGGACGACAAGAGCTTCCCCTATCTCGCCCTGACCATGAACCAGGAATGGCCGAGAGCGATGGT
>JAMBLJ010000253.1 GCA_023336815.1 Actinomycetes bacterium | reverse complement strand
CACCTCGACTTCCACGCAGACATGGAAACCTACTTCGACGCGAAAGCATCGTTGTTCAGCCCTGACCGTGTACGCACGGCAGTTATCAACATCGACGATGCACATGGTCGCAAGCTGGCAGGTCAGACAGAGCTACCCAAGATCCTCGTAGGACTGGATCCCGACGCGGATATGGTGATCTCTGGCATCCAAGGCGATGTTGACGGCACGAGATTCACGCTGACGGGGGATGATGTGGCTCTCGAAATCGCTGTACCGCTTATGGGGAACTTCAATGTCTCCAACGCTGCCATTGCGGCGACGATCGCGCTTGCGCTCGGGACACCGGCGGAGGCGGTCGTCCGCGGACTCGCTGCGGTTGGTCCGATTCGGGGACGGATGGAGCCTGTCAGCCATGATGGCGGATTCACGGTCCTGGTCGACTATGCCCACACACCCGACGCGATCTCCGAGGTGCTCCAGGCGGGTCGCACATCTGCCACGGGACGGGTCATAGCGGTGATCGGGGCCGCGGGCGACAGAGACAGGGACAAACGTGCGCTCATGGGCGCAGCGGCGGTTCGGTTCGCCGATGTGACGATCATCACGTCGGACAACCCGCGCACAGAGGATCCGGGAGTGATCGCTGAAGAGGTCAAGCGAGGGGCAGATGCGGTTCCTGGGTCGACAGCGCGGGTCATTGTGGACCGGCGAGACGCGATCTTCCATGCTGTGAAACAAGCGAGAAGCGGCGATATCGTTCTCATCCTCGGAAAAGGGCACGAACAAGGAATCGAGATCCATGGCGAGACTCACCCCTTCGACGACAGGCTTGTGGCGGCCGAAGCGCTTACTTCTCGCGGATTGCAGCCCCGATGAGTGCGAAACGTAGCGCTCTGGGATGGAGTCTTCGAGATGTGGAGCAAGCGACCGGGGGAGTCCTGATCGGAAACACGACGCCCACTATCGAACAGGTCGTCATCGATAGTCGCACGGCGGTGGCCGGCTCTCTGTTCGTTGCGATACAGGGCGACAACTTCGACGGTCACGATTTCGCCTCAGCTGCCCTCGAAGCGGGGGCTGTCGGTCTGGTTGTTGAACAGAATCGGTGTAGCGGCACCACTCCGAGGATCGAAGTGGACGATACACGGCAAGCCTTGCGGGACCTTGCCGTCATGCGGAGAAATGAGCTCGCCATGCCTGTTGTTGCGATCACGGGATCGACAGGCAAAACGTCGACCAAGGACCTGATCGCATCTGGCATCGAAGGGTCGTGGGCGTCGCCTCGCTCCTACAACAATGAGATCGGGGTTCCGCTGACTGTCCTGGCAACACCCGATGACGCGACTGTGCTCATCCTCGAGGTAGGTTCCCGCGGAACCGGCCACATCCGGTGGCTTTCCTCGGCGATCCAGCCGGATATCTCGGTCATCACCAATCTCGGTGTCGTCCACCTCGAAACTTTCGGGGATGAAGAGGGACTTGCCGATGCCAAGTACGAGCTCATAGAGGCGCTATCGGAGACTGGCGTCGCAGTTCTCCCAGCTCACGAGGCACGACTCTCGCGGAATCCAACTCGAACGACAGTCACATTCGGTGATGCGCCCGCAAGCGTGGAGGTCGCGTCTGCGACCGTGGACGGGGATGGCTCAGCACACTACGTCTTGAAGATCGATGGTGAGACTTTCGAAGGGTCGCTCTCGATGGCTGGCGCTCACCAGGTGGCGAACCTCGCAGCCGGGGCGGCTGTCGCACGCGCACTCGATGTGCCGATGTCTGAGTTCCTCTGCGGTGCAGCGTCAGGCTCTGGTTCCGAATGGCGCATGGATATCCATATCGGTCGGTACACGATCGTCAACGATGCCTACAACGCCAATCCCCAATCCGTAGAAGGTGCGCTCCGCACCGTGGCCTCGATGGATGGGCGATCCATAGCCGTCCTGGGTCCCATGGCAGAGCTTGGGAAGGTGTGTCAATCGGCCCACGAACGGATGGGGGCACTAGCGAGCGACCTCGACTTCTCCGCATTACTCGTCGTGGGACCCGACCACGGGTATGGCCTCGGCGCCCCCAACCTTGTAGAGCATGTCATCGATATCGGGGCGGCGCGGGATACTCTTGCGACTCTCATGGAACCCGGCGATGTCGTACTCGTGAAGGCGTCGCGTTCGGCGGGACTCGAACGGCTTGCGTTGACACTCATCAAGGAAGCAGCACAGTGATATCTCTGTTGGCCTCATCGGCACTGGCCTTTGTTCTCGTCATCTTCGTGACGCCGGTCGCTATCAATGCGTTGCGTCGGAGGAACATCGGACAGTTCATCCAGGCCGAGGTCGAAGGGCACATGCACAAGCAGGGTGTACCTACGATGGGCGGGATCGTCATTATCGCTGGTGCCGTCTTGGGATATCTCGTCGCACACTTCAAGGTATTCACCTTTGGTGAAGGATTCGGTGTTGTCTCGCAGGAGTTCGACGACAAGGCGCTCCTCGCTGTGTTCGCGCTCGTTGGCATGGGTGTCATCGGGTTCTTCGATGACTTCGCCAAGTACGCCCGAAAACGTAACGAGGGTCTCTCGAAGCGGTGGAAATTCGGAGGCCAACTGCTGATCGCCGTCGTGTTCGCATGGGGCGCATCGCTAGCGGGAGTCAGTCATGAACTGTCGTTCGCCAGACCCTTCGGCATCGATCTCGGACCGATTCTCTTCTTTCTCCTTGTCCTGTTCATGCTCACAGCAACAGCGAATGCCGTGAACCTCACCGATGGACTCGACGGCCTGGTCGCGGGTTCCGCTGCCCTTGTGTTCGGGGCATACGTTCTCATAGCATTCTGGCAGTCGCGCAATCCCACTTTCTATCAGGTCGATGGTGCGCTAGATCTCGCGGTATTCGCGGCAGCCGTGCTCGGCGCCGCGCTCGCCTTTTTGTGGTGGAACGCCGCCCCGGCGAAGATCATCATGGGAGATACCGGATCCCATGCGCTTGGTGGTGCCATGGCGGCGCTTGCTCTGTTGACGAACACCCAGCTATTGCTGGTGGTTCTCGGTGGTCTCTATGTTGCCGAGACCGTGTCGGTCATCCTGCAGGTGATCTCGTTCAAGTCTTCTGGGAAACGCATCTTTCGCATGGCGCCCATCCACCATCACTTCGAACTGAAGGGGTGGCCCGAAACGACGGTCATCATTCGATTCTGGATTCTCTCAGGAATCATGGTCGCGATCGGAATCGGCCTGTTCTATGCCGATTGGGTATCGGGACCAGGGTCGATCGTGCCATGAGATATCTGCTTGCGGGCGCATCACTTCGCGGGATGGTCGACGTCGCTACCACGCTCGTCGATGAGAAGGCCGAGATCCTCCTTTTCGATACAGAGTCGTATGTCAGCCCACCGGAGGCTGGGTCGGTCACTCTGCTTCCCAAGGAATGGTCGGCTGAGTTTCTCGCTGGTGTAGACCGCGTTGTCACTAGTCCATGGTTCAGTGACACACGTCCTCCTCTCTCGGATGCGATCGACGCGGGAATCCCTGTCATCACGGAGGCTGGGTTCGGTCTGCAACGGCTCTCGATTCCCTATGTGGCGGTCACAGGGACAAACGGTAAGACGACCGTAACCGAGGTGACGACGGCCATGCTGAGGGCCTCAGGTATCGATGCGCTTGCCGGAGGAAATATCGGGACACCCGTATCGGGGCTTCGCAACGCGGACGCTGCGATGCTCGTCCTCGAGCTCTCCTCGTACCAACTGAGGTTCATCGACCAACTGGAGCCGCTGGCAGCTGCTTTGCTCAACATCGCACCGGATCATCTCGACTGGCACGGCACCTTTGCACGGTACAGGGATGCGAAAACACGTCTGTTCGCGTCCATGGGTCCCTCCGACATACTCGTGTACAACGTGGATGACCCCGTCGTGGTCGACGCGGTGAGGTCGGCACGGTGTCATCTTGTCCCCTGTTCGGGTACCCATCTCCCTTCGGGGGGAAACGGCGTCGACGGAACCGAGATCGTGGTCGATGGAACACGATTCGCTACGGGCACCTCGGACAACACGATGTTGTTCGATCTCGTTGTTGCCGCAACTCTTGCGTTGGCTGCCGGGGCTGAGCAGGAGGCAGTTGCCAACACGATCTCTGCGTTCACGCCTGGCGCCCATCGCCGACAACATATCGGAGTAGTCGATGGTGTTGCCTGGGTCAACGACTCGAAAGCGACGAATCCTCACGCCACCCTCGCCGCTGTTGGTGCTTTTGAATCGGTCATTCTTCTCGCAGGTGGTAGGAACAAGGACGTCGACCTCTCGCCGATCGCTGAACTGACATCCGTTTGCCGGATTGTTGCCTTCGGAGAGTCGGGTGATGAGATAGCCAGGCTCGCCAAGGGAGTGATCCCTGTCGCGCCAACGCTAGGCGCAGCTGTAGCGATTGCACGAGAGATCGCGGTCAAAGGAGATACCGTGTTGTTGTCACCAGGGTGTGCGAGCTTCGATGAGTTCTCGTCATACGCAGAACGCGGGGAAGCGTTCACATCTTTGGTGTGCTCGTTCGATGAGGTAGGGGTATGACGGACACGGCAACACGGCGGTCGGAGCCGAGCCACGCACGAACACGCGCACGCATTCGTTCCGCGGGTGGGCGTCGCTCAGCGTTCTTGCTTGTGATCGTTTCCATGCTGCTCATCATCGGGCTAGGTGCGATGTTGTCGGCGTCGTCCGTCGTATCGATCTCCTCGAGTGCTGACTCGGATCAGTTCAGACTGTTCACGAAACAGGTGTTGTGGGTGGGGCTCGGTCTGAGTGCCCTCGTTATTGCGGCGTACGTGCCTTACGGATTGTGGCGCCGCATCGCGCTCCCTGTCTATGTAGCGGTTGTCGCCGGACTCATACTCACTGTATTCATTGGCGATGTCCGGGGTGGCGCAGCACGGTGGATCGTCGTCGGACCCATCACGATCCAGGTCGCTGAGTTCGCGAAGTTCGCAACATTGTCCCTCCTCGCCGCCCTGCTCACAAAGAAGCGCGATCTGCTTGGTGATTTTCGCCACGTCGTGATCCCTGTTGGGGCACTCCTTGGGATCGTAGCGATTCTCCTGTTGGCCCAGCCGGACTTCGGGAACATGCTGCTCATCGTCGTTCCGGCGTTCATCGTGCTCGCTGCATCCACCGTGCCACTCCGGTTCGTTTTCGGGATTGGGGCACTTGGCACGTTGGGCATGACCGCGCTCGCGATGTCAGCTGAGTACCGCAAGGCACGCTTGTTGAGCTTTCTCAACCCCTTCGATTACGCGCAGGGCTCGGGACTTCAGGCAGTGCAGAGCATGGTCGCACTGGGCACGGGCGGCTTCTTCGGTGTCGGGCTCGGCCAGAGCAGAGCTCGATGGTCGTGGTTGCCAAATGCCCATACAGACTTCATCTTCGCCATCATCGGCGAAGAAACGGGGTTCGCAGGAGCGATCATCGTGGTCACGCTGTTCGCCATGCTGGCGTCGGTTGGTGTGTCCATAGCGTATCGCGCACCTGACATGTACGGCAGGCTCCTTGCGATCGGTATCGTGTCGTGGCTCTCGATTCAAGCGCTCGTGAACATCGGTGGTGTTGTTGCTGTGCTGCCGATCACTGGTGTTCCGCTCCCGTTCATCTCGAGCGGAGGGAACGCGATGCTCGTGAACCTGTTCGCCATCGGTGTGCTGCTCAACATCGCTCGAGCACGGGGCGTGGAGAGCGAATCGTGACGATCGGGATCGCGGCTGCTGGATCAGGCGGACACGTGTACCCGGCGCTTGCCGTTGCGGAGGAACTGGTCGACCGTGGCATTTCCAGAGACCGGTTCGTCTTCTTTGGCGGCGACAGAATGGAGGCCTCTGTCGTTCCCGAAGCCGGTTTTCCGTTCGTCGCAGTCGACATCCATGGCATTCGCAGATCCATATCGTTCGACAACGTCCGGCTTCCGATGAAGATCAGATCGGCACGTACCGTCATCGCTGATGCCATCGAAGCGAACGGGATCGCCGTGATGGTGGTCTTCGGTGGATACGTCGCTGGGCCAGCGGCGCTTGCGGCGAAGCGGTCGAAGATCCCGTTGATCGTGCATGAGGCGAACGCAGTTCCTGGAATCGCCAATCGCCTCATCGCAGGTCGTGCGGATACCGTGTACACGGCCTTTGCACCCGCCCAGAAAAAACTGCGAACCGCCACGACGATCGGCAGCCCGCTTCGCTCTTCGTTCGAAAAATTTGACAGGATCACGATGCGCGAGTCGGCACGGGAACGTCTTGGCGTCACCACGCCCGGCCCCGTCCTCGTTGTCGTGGGTGGCAGTCTTGGTGCGGCAGCGCTCAACGACATCGCTGCGTCTCTGGCGCTGGCGGACGGTCGGTCCTACACGATCGTGCATGTGTGCGGACCAACCCATGGAGACCGGTTCACCGAGGAATCCCGCGATGTCCCCGGTTGGATCGTCAAAGGGTTCGAAGACGACATGCCGATGCTCTATGCTGCTGCCGATCTGGTTCTGGCTCGTGGCGGTGCCATGACGATCGCTGAACTGCACGCAACACAAACACCTGCCGTGATCGTGCCCCTTCCAGCGGGTGGCGGCTACCAGACGCTCAACGCAGCCGACGCCGTGGGCCTCGGTGGAATGGTCGCGATCGACCAGAACCACACGGAAGAGATCATGGCGACGGTGGATCGTCTCATTACTGACGCGGACGGTCTGACGGCGATGTCTGCGGCTCTCGTTGATGCTCCCCATCTTGAGGCGGCTCGTATCGTTGCCGATCGTGCTTTGGAGGTGCTCGATGGTTGAAACGTTGGAAATTCCCCACAGAGTGCACATCGTTGGGGCAGGCGGTGCCGGCATGTCCGGCGTAGCGAAGCTCCTCAGCCAGTTGGGTCATGAGGTTTCAGGGTCAGATCTCAAGCCAGGGCGAATGCTCGACACGCTGAGCGATGTGGGTGTGACGACGTGGATCGGGCACCGGCCGGATGCGCTTACTGGTGTCGAGCTCATGGTTGCATCCTCGGCGGTGCCGGACTCAGATCCCGAACTCGCCGTTGCTCCCAGCGTTGGAGCGCTCGTATGGCGGCGACCTGAGTTGTTGAAGCGACTGACGAGTGGCCGTCGGACGCTCGGGTTCGCAGGGACACATGGCAAGACGACATCGACGGCGCTCGCTGTAACCGCTCTGCGCGGATCGGGTCACGACCCGTCCTTTCTCGTCGGTGGCGAGATGGTCGGTCTCAACACCGGTGCCTCACTGGGAACAGACGGACTCATGTTGCTCGAGGCCGACGAGGCCTTTGGCACGTTCAGGCACCTGGAGCTCGACTCGGTGGTTGTTACCAATATCGAAGCAGATCACCTCGATCACTACGGGTCGGTCGCCGCGCTCGAAGATGCGTTTGCACAAGTCGCATCGCGCGTGCCGGGAGTGACGATCGGATGTATCGATGACGTTGGCATTCGTCGACTCGCACAGCGCACAGAGTTAACGACCTATGGGTTCAGCGCCGAGGCTGACTACCGGATCACAGACCTGGCGCACGAAGCTGGTGGCGTCATGTTCACGCTTAGGGGGCCGAACGGGGTGGTCGCCGTGCAGCTTCCGAAACCAGGAGAGCACCTCGCGTCGAATGCCGCTGGTGTGCTCGCGTTGCTCGATGTGAATGGATTCGATCTGGCAGCGTCCGCAGCGGCCCTGGAGGGATTCTCTGGTGTGCGGAGACGGTACGAGATCAAAGCGTTTGTCGGGGGCGTAACGATCGTTGACGACTACGCCCATCACCCAACTGAGGTGGCAGCGACGATAGCTGCAGCGTCGTATGGAACATCTGGTCGTGTGATCGCGGTGTTCCAACCCCATCGGTACACACGCACGGCTGACCTTGGTCCGGATTTCGGCGCCCCGCTCGCTCTGGCCGACTTGGTCATCGTCACCGATATCTATCCGGCAGGAGAGCGACCGCTTATCGGTGTGAGCGGGCGTTTGGTTGCCGAGGCGACCGAGGCCGCTGGCGGCAACGTTCGTTATGCACAACGGCTTGGTGAGGTTGCGGCACTCGTGGCTGCCGATGCGACCGAAGACGATGTCGTGCTTCTGATGGGAGCCGGAGATGTGAATTCGATCGCAGGTGACGTCGCTCGGTTGATCGAAAGCAAACGATGATCGATCACCCTGCTGTCATTCGTGACGTACCACTGGCGCCGATGACAACGTACAAGGTAGGAGGGTCTGCCAGATTCATGGCGGAGCCGCGCGATCTCGCAGAACTGAGGGAGATCCTCGAGAACTTGCCGAGTGACATCGATGTCGTCGTTCTCGGGCGCGGTAGCAACGTTGTGATCGCCGATAGCGGGATCGACGGACTGGTTATCCGCCTGGGGAGTGGCTTTCAGAAAGCGGGCTTCACAGATGATGGCACGGTAGATGCTGGCGGCGGTGTCGCTCTACCGAAGCTTGCTCGTCTTGCAGCCAAACACGGGCGATCGGGGCTCGGGTTCTATGTAGGCATACCTGGTTCGGTAGGGGGCGCTGTTCGTATGAACGCCGGCGGACATGGGTCCGATACAGCTTCGGTCATCGACCACGCCGTTGTACTCGATATCGCATCGGCTGAAGTCCAACAGTGGGAGCCCGATGCTCTCGCTCTGGGGTATCGACGATCCGGACTTGGTTCTGAACACATAGTGGTCCAGGCGACATTCGTGACGCGCAGCGGGTCCTCGACCGAACTCGAAAACGAACTCCGCGAGATCACACGCTGGCGAAAGGAGCACCAACCGGGTGGGACGCTGAATGCCGGAAGTGTGTTCAAGAATCCCGAGGGCGATCACGCTGGCGCCATCATCGAACGTTCCGGCTTGAAAGGAGAGCGTTTCGGGCCGGTCGCGGTGTCGAACATCCACGCCAATTTTCTGGTTGCCGCGGATGTGGCTACAGCCAACGATATCTTCCGCTTCGTTGAGCACATCAGATCGATAGTCCTGGAGCGCGTCGGGATAGATCTCGAGCCGGAGATCAGATTTCTTGGATCGTTCCAACAGGAGGCGCATCATGAAAACCATTGAGCCAAAGCTCGCTGAGCGCAGACGCAACGTTTCTGAGGACCGTGCTCGTCGTCGCCTCAGGTGGATCCTTGTGACGATCCTCGCAGTGGCCGTAGGCGTCGTTGGTTTCTGGTTGATCCGAAGCCCGCTCCTATCCATCTCGACGGTGACGTACACCAACGTCGTAAGGTCGAACCCATCTGCTGTGATGACCGAACTTGGTGTCGGGATCGGATCCCCAACGATCGACGTGGACGCAGGCGCGATCACATCAGCTGTGGAATCTGACCCTTGGGTCGATGAGGCGGTTGTGTCCATCGGCTGGCCAGGCACCATCGTGATCGAGGTCATCGAGCATGTGCCAGCGGCGCCTGCCAGAGCAGACGGAGACTGGGTCATGCTGTCTGCCGCCACGACCGTGGTCGGCCCGACTGCGGAGCCGTCCACTACCGACCTGGTCATCGACATCGATCAGGGGCGGGTCGAGGAAGGGACGTCGATCGATGATCCACTCACCGTGGGTGCGGTGGCGTTTGCGGGTGCACTCAGAGAAGATCTTGCAGTTGGTGCGGTCATCTACGTGGAGGGTGATGGCCTATTCGCGACGGTCGTCGGCCACACCGTGCGTCTGGGAAGACCCGTTGACCTGGCCGAGAAAGCTGTGGTCCTCGCTGCGCTGATCGACCAGGGACTTGACCCGGATGCGACGATCGACGTCATCGCTCCGACGCGTCCCGCCGTACGCAACCCTCAACCTGAGGTTGAGCCTGAGGAATAAGCACGCCGTATACCTCAACCTAGTGACTAAGGTTGATGCGAACCTTCGTGGGGAGGGATGGACATGATGACCGAAGAAAACAGACCACCGAACACGTACCTTGCAGTGATCAAGGTTGTTGGTGTTGGTGGGGGCGGCGTTAACGCCGTGAACCGGATGATCGATCTAGGTGTTGGTGGCGTTGAATTCATCGCGATCAACACCGACGCACAAGCTCTTCTCATGTCAGACGCCGATGTCAAGCTCGATATCGGACGCGAGTCCACTCGTGGGCTCGGAGCCGGGGCCAACCCCGAAGTCGGCCGCGAGGCCTCTGAGGACCATCGAGATGAGATCGAGGATGCCCTCGGCGGCGCCGACATGGTCTTCATCACCGCTGGTGAAGGCGGAGGCACTGGCACAGGTGCAGCCCCGATTGTCGCCGAGGTCGCTCGCTCGCTCGGTGCCCTCACTGTTGGTGTTGTTACCCGCCCGTTTGGTTTCGAAGGTCGACGAAGAAGTGTCCAGGCCGAACAGGGCATTCAGGCCCTCAAAGCAGCTGTGGACACGCTCATCATCATCCCGAATGAACGTCTTCTCGAGATCGCAGATCCTTCCACACCTGTCACGGACGCATTCCGCATGGCCGATGAGGTTCTGACCTCGGGTGTGAAGGGGATCACCGAACTGATTACAACGCCGGGTCTGATCAACGTCGATTTCGCCGACGTCAAGACGGTCATGTCGGACGCAGGCTCGGCTGTCATGGGTATCGGAGTTTCCACAGGGGACTCGCGGGCTCAACAGGCGGCCGAGAAAGCCATCTCGAGCCCGCTGCTCGAAACATCCATGGAGGGAGCACGTGGAGTGCTGTTGTCCATAGCCGGCCCTGCAGACATGACGCTGCATGAGGTCAACACTGCGGCGTCGCTCATCAGTGAGCACTCGGACGCTGACGCGAATATCATTTTCGGTTCTGTCATCGACGACACACTTGGCGATGAGATGCGAGTCACGGTGATCGCCGCCGGATTCGATCGAGACAGACGTAGCGGTTTCACACCGACCACGACGACACCCGGTCCGCTCGACCGCTCGAGACCATCGATCCTTCGTGATGACGAGCTCACCGACGACACCCACGGAACCGACGAGATGGATATCCCCGGATTCGTACAGGGATGATCAGCCCTCCGGGAATCCGGGGGGTAGCGTTCGGGACGAGGATCCAGCGAGACGGTCGTACGAACGAGCACGCCAGGGCGGCGATCAGTACCGAACTTGGCATACCGAGCAGCTGGGCCACGATTCATCAGGTCCACGGGGAACATAGTGTTCTTGCGTCAGAGCCCCGGTTCTACGGTGATGGCGATGGTCTGTTCACCGATATCGTTTGCCTGCCGATGGCCATAGCAACAGCAGACTGTGTTCCTGTCGTTCTGATCGGCGAACGTTACCGAGCGGTTACCCACGCTGGCTGGCGTGGTATTGCCGCTGGTGTCGTGCCAGGCGCTGCTGCACACATGGAGCATGTAGGCGACGCACCGCAGCTCATGATTCTTGGACCACATATCTGTGGAGCGTGTTACGAGGTGGGCACCGAAGTCAACGATGCGATCGGTGGCTTTGCGTCGCGCACTCGCAAAGGTACAAACGGCGCCGATCTCGCCGGTGCGATTCGGTCACAGCTGAGCAGTATCGAGACGACCGACGTGGGGGTGTGCACCTACGAGGATGATCGAATGGCGTCCTATCGTGAGGATGCAACGAAGGACAGACAGGTCACGGTTGTATGGATTCCCTAGCCCTCGACGAGGTACACGATCGCATAGCGTCCGCAGCAGTCCAATCTGGCCGAGTCGGATCCGATGTGGATCTTGTTGTTGTCTCCAAACAACGCGCAGAGACTGATGTGCTCGCCGCGTACGAGGCTGGCGAACGACTCTTCGGAGAGAACAGACAACAGGGTCTCAAGACACGGATTGAGAGCGACCTCCCTGATGACATCGTCTGGCACTTCATCGGTCCCCTTCAATCACGCAAGGCGAGGTTCGTCACGCGGCACGCGGCCCTTCTTCATTCATTCGACCGGTATTCACTTGTCGATAGGTGGGTTTCCGCCGATGGCGGACCCGTTCTGGTCCAGTTCAACCTCGCCAGCGAATCTCAGAAAACCGGGTTTGACCCTGCAATGGCTATGGAGGTTCTCGACGACCTGGTGGAAAGCGGTATCGACGTCCGCGGCGTGATGGCCATCCCGCCGTTCGCAAACGACCCCGAATCTACAGCACGCTGGTTCGCGACGCTGCGGGAGATATTCGACCACTATCGTGAGGAACGAACTTCCATCGACATATGCTCGATGGGAATGTCGAACGACTACGAAGTCGCGATCAGAGAGGGTGCCACCATCATTCGCGTGGGACGGGCTATCTTTGAGGGAACGAACAACGGTCACGACGAACGACAGGCTGGAACGACGTAATGGCATCAATGTGGAACAAGACACTCTTCTATCTCGGTCTCGTCGACGAAGATGAGCAAGGTGTCGATGCACCCGATTCGGTAGGTGATGTTCGCCCCGTCACTCCGCAACCTCCGCCCGCTCAGGCCCTTGAACCGTACGAGTCGCCTGTGACCTCTGTTCGCCCTCCAGGAGCCGGTGTAGCCGGACGAAGAGTCGAACCACCCGCTTCCACAGCCAATCGGATGTCCGATGATCGTGCTCACGCAGAAGCTGGCGTGTACATCCATCCAAACGCCGGGTCGATGTCGACAGCCGAGATACCGGCGAGACGCATGGAGCCCGAGTCCCAGATCATCATCGCCAGGAACTTCTCAGATGCCCAAACGCTTGCGGACTCGATCAGGGCCGGGCGCACAGTCGTCCTTGATCTTCGTAGCACCGAGCCCGAGATGGTTCGACGGATCGTCGACTTCGCATCCGGCCTGACCTACGCCCTTGACGGCAAGATGTCAAAGACGATCCAGGGAGTCATTCTTGTGACACCGTCCGGGTCGTCGCTCGGGATCGCAGAGCAGGATCGGCTCTCGAGGCTCGGTCTCTTCGAAGCCCCAAGCTGACGTGGGAATCCTTCGTTCGCTGATCCAGCTGATCTCCCTCGCCCTACTGGCGTGGATCGTGCTGTCGTATGTCGTGATATTCGGACGTGTACCGTGGGATCACCCCATCCGCAAGTTGTACGACTTTCTCTCCAGGATGATCGAGCCGATGTTGCGACCGATCAGAGCGGTAATCCCGCCGGTCAGGATGGGTGGGGGTTCGCTCGACCTCTCACCGCTCATCCTGATCATCGGACTCCAGGTTCTTGCCGGTCTGTTGGGTTAGATCGCAATCCGAGAGCCATACGGTCCATGACGAGCATGGGCTTCTCAGACTCGCAGGATCGTGAACCGCAGAGGTTCTCCTGCTAGATCTACGGGTTCAGCATCCGAATCTTCGTCGTGCGCGATGTGCGCAGCGAGAACTTCGCTAGCGATCAGGTCCTTGTGGACGCTGAACGCTGACGCGATATCCGGGCTCGGGCTGGCCCAGGTGAGAGCGATCCTGTCGGTGACATCGAGATCAAGCGAACGGCGGGCTGCCTGAACACGGTTGATGATCTCGCGAGCCGCACCTTCAACGATGAGGATTTCGTCGAGTCGTGTGTCGAGTGCAACAGAGATCGCTCCTTCGGTGGCCACGACGGTTCCGCTTCTCGGGTGTCGCGTGACGACGAGATCTTCTCTTGTGATCTCGTTTCCGTTGATCGCGATCGGATCTCCATCGAGTACTGCCGCTATGTCTTCATGGGAGAGGGCAACGATGGCTGATGCCACATCTTTCATGCTCTTGCCGAATCTCGGTCCGAGGGTCTTGAAGTTCGCCTTCGCCTCAAGATCAACGAGACCGGCTTCATCCCTGTGGATGATCACACTCTTGACGTTGAGCTCGTCGCTGATGAGAGATTCGTGGGCCGCTATTGCATGTTGAAGATCGGTCGATCGGGTCACGATCGTCACACTCCCGAGGGGTTGGCGGACGCGCAGATCGTTTCGTTTCCGCAATCCGCGACCCAAGTTCACAACTGTACGTACCGATTCCATCGCGGCTTCCAGATCCGTGTCGATGGCTGATCGATCTGCGACCGGATAGTCCGTGTGGTGAACACTTGCGGGTGCGTCAGGGTCAATGGAACGCACGAGTCCCTGGTAGATCTCCTCCGTGATGAAGGGAAGGATCGGTGCGGCGACCTTGCTGAAGGTTGTGAGGACCTCGTGGAGCGTTGCGAATGCTGCCATTTTGTCAGCGTCGTCTCCGAGGCCGCGGTGCGACCAGAAACGTCTCCGTGTTCTTCGGATGTACCAGTTGGTGAGATGGCCAACGAATCCGATGATCGGAGGGACAACCGAATACAACCGGTACGCCTCCATCTCGGCGTTGACGTCTCCGATCAACGACTGGAGCACAGATATGATCCAGCGGTCGATCTCTGGGCGCTCCGCAACGGGTGGCGCGCCAGCGAGGTCGTCTGCTGTGAGTCCATCAGCCTGTGCGTAGGTGGTGAAGAATGAATACGAGTTCCACAACGGGAGAAGCACTGTCCGTACAACCTCGCGCACACCCGTTTCGGCGAATCGGAGCGGTTCACCCCGTACAACGGGGGAGTTGATGAGATACGCTCTGAGGGCATCACCGCCGAAGGCATCGATCACGCCTGTCGGATCCGGGTAGTTCTTCAGAGACTTGGACATCTTGCGCCCATCCTCGGCCAGGATCATTCCAGTCACGACACAGTTCTGAAAGGGGGCCTCATCGGTGATCGCCGTCGAGAGCACGAGCAGGGTGTAGAACCAACCTCTCGTTTGATCCAGACCCTCAGCGATGAAGTCAGCGGGGAAGCGGCGGGCGAACCTGTCCTCGTTCTCGAACGGATAGTGGATCTGAGCGAAAGGCATCGATCCGCTCTCGAACCAGCAGTCAAGGACTTCGGACACGCGTGTCATGGTCCCGTCGCAGGAGGAGCACGGGAAGGTGACGGGGTCGACGAAGTGTTTGTGGATATCGTCCAGCATGACACCGGAAAGATCGAAGAGCTCCTGGCGCGATGCAACAGCGATCTGCTCGGTGCATCCATCGCACTCCCAGACGGGTATGGCGGATCCCCAGTAGCGGTTGCGTGAGATCGCCCAGTCCCTTGCGCCCTCTAGCCAGTGTCCGAAACGTTTCGTGCCGATGGCCTCAGGAACCCAGCGGATGCCCTTGTTGACCTCGACCATCCGATCTTTGAACTGTTCCACTGCAACGAACCAGGTGGGGATCGCTTTGTAAATGAGTGGAGTGCCCGTACGCCAGCAGAATGGATACGAGTGATTGATCGTGGCGCGATCGAGGAGGGCACCACCGTCCGCCAACAGTCGGATGAGCGTTGCATCTGCATCCTTGACGTTGACACCCGCAACGTCAGGTACCTCATCGGTGAATCGAGCCTCAGCGTCGACCGGGTCGACGAGTGACTCGATCCCGGCGGCGTGCATCGCCTGGAAGTCGGCTTCGCCATAGGCGGGTGCCATGTGGACCAGCCCTGTTCCTTCATCCGTTGTGACGTCTGGCGACGGTATCACCACGAACGAACCCCTATCCCGCTCTTTCAGGAAATATCCGAATGGCGGTTCGTAGGGGATGCCGATGAGGTCCGAGCCCCGCGCGGTTGTGTGCTGTACTGCTCCGTCTCCAAATACGGAGGAGACGCGATCCGATGCCACCCAGTACGCGCGATCGTCGTCGGGTACGGTGACCTTCGCGTACTCGATGTCGAGTCCGACGGCGATAGCCAGGTTGGACGGGACGGTCCACGGAGTTGTCGTCCAGAACGCGAACCAGTCGCCAGTCTCAACGGTACCGTTTCCAGCGGTTGCCTGAACCCGCACGGTGATGGCAGGATCGTCGACGTCGCGATAGTCGAGGTTCGCTTCGAAATTCGAAAGAGGGGTCGTCGCACCGTAGGAGTACGGCAATACCTTGAAATCCCGATACACGAGGCCCTTGTCCCATAACTGGCGGAACACCCACCAGACGGACTCCATGAAGTCGGTATCCATTGTCTTGTAGTCGTTTTCGAAGTCGACCCAGCGGCCGATCTTCCGAGTCACGTCGTACCAGTCCTCGGTCGTGTTGTTGACCATTGCCCGGCACGCCTCATTGAAGGTGTCTATCCCGAGCTCTGCGATCTCTCGTGGTCCCGAGACACCGAGCTGCTTCTCGACCTCCATCTCCACGGGGAGACCGTGGGTGTCCCACCCGAAACGCCGTTCGACGCGATGGCCTCGCATCGTCCAGTAGCGCGGGACGATGTCCTTCACGACGCCCTGGAGGATGTGCCCATAGTGCGGTGAGCCGGTAGCGAACGGGGGGCCGTCGTAGAAGGTGTATTCGGACTCGCGTGTTCGCATCTCGATCGAGGTTTGGAAGGCATCGATCGAGTCCCAGAAGTCGAGGATCCTTGCGTCAAGGGTCGGGAGATCAACCGTTGCGGTGACTTTCGGGAAGTCGCTTGTTGGTGTCACGTTTCATTCCTCATCTCGTCACCTTTCGGTGCCGGGACGGGGGAACCGCGGTACCACCCGGCTTGCTGGTACAACCAGCCACTTCATTCATCCGTATCGTGGACCGACGGCGGGTTCTACATCCTGTCAGATTCTTCCCGCTGCTCAGAGGTGATACCTCGTGTGGCGTGGCACGGGACTCTCACCGTCTCCCGTTCGCTGTGCCCATCGGCCATACGAGTGCGTCCTCTTCGATGCGCGGTATCAGGGTAGCGGGAATCAGATGGCAGAGAGCAGAGATCAGATGGCATGTAGCGTGGTGGGATGGGTGGAATGGCGCGACGAGCGGTGATTCGGGAGGACGGCGATGCTGTCGTCGTCGAGGTTCTTGTCGTTCCGAACGCATCACATCCTGGAATCGTTGGTCTCCACGGTGATCGGATCAGGATCAGAGTCGCTGCTCCCCCTGAGAGGGGCAAGGCGAATCTCGCTGTGGAACGGCTGGTGAGGCAGGCAACCGGGGCCCGACTGGTTGTTGTCATATCGGGTGCTAACACGAGGACCAAATCGATCCATCTATGGGGTGTTGGTATCGAAAAGGTGCGAAAATCGTTGCTTGAACCGTGAACAAGCGCACAGGCGTGTTACATTCTCGGCTCCAGGAGGGATGTATGGCCAGACAGCTAGCACCGTCAACACTCAAGAAACTCGAGCGTAGACTCGACGACGAACGTGAGCGCCTCGAGAAGATCATCCGGCACCACGAACAAGACCGTGAACAAGCCATGCTTGCCGAGGGTCCGACCGATCGGAGTCCCGATCCGGACAACGTCGATGGTGGAGCGATCGCCGTCGAACTCGAGACGGATCGATCCATGGTGCAGAATGCAAAGGATCTCCTTGATGCCGTCAAGCATGCCCAGGACCGGATGGAGAAGGGTCTCTACGGAATATGCGAAGTGACAGGCGAACCGATTCCGATGGCGAGACTGGAAGCGATCCCATACGCCACGACGACGGTGGAAGCAGCTCGCAGAGGCTGAGCAGCCGACAGCTCGCCCTCGTAGTGGGTCTTGCTGTCGCTGCGTTCGATCAACTCACGAAGGCCTGGGCAGTCAATGCTCTCGTCGAAGGACCGATCGTTCTCATCGAGGACCTTCTCCAGTTCCGACTCACCTTCAACTCGGGTGCGAGCTTCTCGACGTTCAGCAACGGTGGGCCGTTCCTTGCCGTGATAGCGGTTGGCGTCATCGTGATGATCTTCTACGTCCTGGGTGACGCATCGAAGCGCATCGAAGCGATCGGACTCGGACTGGTTCTGGGCGGTTCGCTCGGCAACCTGACCGACCGGATATTCCGGGGCGATGGCTTCCTCGATGGCGCTGTTGTGGACTTCATCGACGTGCGTGTGTTCACCAACAACTTCGCTGACATTGCGCTGTTCGTTGGTGTTGCTCTGCTTCTCTTTTCAGCGTTCGGCCGTCGTTCATGACGATTCATACTGTCGTTGTACCTGAAGCTCTCAGTGGGATTCGGGCGGATCGTGTGATCGCCGAAATTCTTGAACTGCCCCGTTCACACGTGAAGGACATCATCGACTCCGGGGGAGTCACACGAAATGGTGTGGCGGTGAAACCATCAGAGAAGCTGTCAGCCGAGACATCGGTTGTTGTTGAGGTGCCAGATCATGTGGTTGAGCTTGCTCCGGACCCTGACGTGGTGTTCGACGTTCTGTACGAAGATCGCGACATCATCGTTGTCGACAAGCAGATCGGTCTCGTTGTGCACCCTGGAAGCGGCAAGGCGATGGGAACGCTTGCGAACGGCCTCCTCGCCAGATACCCCGAGATCGAAGGTGTCGGCCAAGTCGATCGGTGGGGGATCGTCCACCGGCTCGATCGTGATACGTCCGGGGTGATGGTCGTCGCTCGCACGCAACTTGCCTACGACAACCTTGTCGAGATGATGAGGAACAGGTCGATCACGCGTCGGTACCTTGCGTGTGTAGCAGGGGTCTTCACGAACACCAAGGGAACGATCGACGCTCCCATCGGTAGAGACCCTGCCAACCCCACCCGGATGGGGCTCTCCCGATCCGGTCGTGCGGCGGTCACACACTATCGGAGGCTCGCCCAATGGATCGATCGCGACGTGACGCTTTTGTCAGTGACCCTCGAAACCGGCCGAACCCACCAGATCCGTGTCCATATGCGTGCGATCGGTGCCCCGATCGTCGGCGACACCGCATACGGTAGACGAGGCGTGGTCGGTGACCCCGGACGGCCGTGGCTTCACGCCAGACAGCTCTCCTTCGCTCACCCCACGACGGAGGATGTGATCAACATCGTCGCTGACCTGCCAGACGATCTGTGCCATAGTCTTGATGAACTTGGCGTCCCCGAGGTCGGGGGACGTGTCGATATCGATGGGGAGAATCTATGAGCGTGCACTACGAGCGGTTGTCGAATCTCGATGCATCCTTTCTCGCCCTCGAGTCACGAGAAACGCACATGCATGTTGGTGCTGTCGCGATCTTTTCACCAGGTGAGCACTCCAGCACCGACGGCGTGGACATCGACACGATCCGCTCGATCATCTTGGGTCGTCTCGGTCAGATTCCGAGATATCGCCAGCGACTGGCGCACGTGCCAATCGAGGGCCATCCTGTTTGGATCGACGATGAGCAGTTCCATCTCGGATATCACGTTCGCCACGTAGCCCTGCCCAACCCCGGCACACCGGAGCAGTTGAAGACTCTGGCGGGTCTGCTCATGTCCCAGCAGCTCGATCGCACCCGGCCGCTGTGGGAGTTGAACGTTGTCGAGGGGCTCGAAGACGGCGGTTTCGCGATCGTCAGCAAGATCCATCACTGCATGATCGACGGGATGTCAGGAATCGATCTCATGGCCGTCATCCTTGATTTCACACCTGAGGTCGTGATCACCGAACCTGACCATTGGGTACCGCGCCCGGCGCCGAACGACACGGAACTTGTTGTGCGAGAGATCACACGAACCGTCTCGTCGTTCGTTGCGAATCTCGCCGACCTTTCGCAAATGACAGCGGATGTTGGAGAGTTGAGTTCCGAGTGGTCCCGAAAATTCAAAGCTGCGTCCGCATCGCTGTCCTCCGGTTGGCTCACACCAACGGGGAAGACCCCGCTCAATGGCGACATCGGCCCTGCGAGACTGTTCGATTGGGTCGATCTACCACTTGATGGCGTAAAACAGATCAAGAACACCCACGGTGTCACCGTCAACGATGCAATGCTTGCGATCGTGTCGGGTGCCGTGCGCTCGTTCCTCCTTGAGGAGGGCGATATGTCAGCAGTGGACATCGCAACAACAGAGTTCCGGATCATGGCTCCGGTATCCGTACGAACGAAGGATGAATCGGGGACACTCGGGAACAAGGTCGCCATGTGGCTGATGGCATTGCCCGTGGGTGAAGCAAACCCAGCGAAACGGATCCAGATCGTCCACAGGGAAACGAGGAACCTGAAGGAAACCAACCAGGCGCTTGGGGCGTCAACCCTCGTTTCTGTGTCCACAGGGGCACCCGCCACCCTTGTTTCGCTTGCTGCGCGGCTCGGTGCACGTGCGCGGCCATTCAACATGACCGTGACGAACGTTCCGGGACCACAGTTCCCTCTCTACATGGCAGGGTCACAGATGACGGCGACCTATCCGCTTGTCCCGCTGTGGCAGAGCCATGGTGCGGGTATCGCGATGTTCTCGATCAACGGCTCGATCGACATCGGCATCAACATGGCAACGAACGTCATCGAGGATCCCAAGGCGCTGGGTCGTCATCTCCAGGCGTCCTACAAGGAACTTCTCGACACCGAACGAGCGAAGCCGAAACGAAAAAGGGTGAAGAAGGAGCCGAAGAAGGCCCCACCCATGGGAACAAGATGATCAAGACAGCAGAGGACAGACAGCAGAGGACAGACAGCAGAGGACAGACAGCAGAGAGCGCATGACCATCAGAGTTGAGTACCCAGCCGATCGAGTGGGCATTCAGCCGCTTTCCGAGTCTCAGCACACTTCGGGTCATGTGGCGTCGGTATTGACCGGAACGTGCTCTGTCTGTCGTCCGATATCTGTGGTCTGATGTCTGATATCAGACATCTCTTCTTAGCCAAAGAAGGTTGCGGCGGAATCGTAGAGATCTGGGGGCACAGCGCGGATCGATGCTGTTGCCTCTTCCATCGGACATGCGACCATTGTGGTCCCGCGAACAGCGACCATGACATTCGTGGCACCCGAGACGGCGAGGTCAGTTGCCTTCACCCCAAGTCGTGTCGCCAGCACGCGGTCAGACGCGACGGGCGATCCACCACGCTGGATATGTCCAAGTATCGTCACCCTCGTCTCGAAACTTGTCTGGTCTTCGATCGCTGACGCGACCTGATACGCGACGCCACCAAGACGCTCGAACCCGAACGCGTCCTTCTTGTTGGCAGCTGTTCGATAGCCGGGTGGGGGCTCGATTCCTTCGGCTACCACGACGATCGAGTAGTGGTGACCTGACCGATGTCGTGATCGCAGTTTGTCGACCACCTCTGCGATGTCGTACGCGAACTCCGGTACAAGAATGAAGTCGGCCCCACCAGCAATACCTGCGTATGTAGCGATCCACCCCTGGGTTCGTCCCATGACTTCCACGATCATGACGCGGTTGTGCGCTTCCGCTGTGGTGGTGAGACGATCGATAGCGTCAGTTGCCACCTGGACAGCGGTCGCGAAGCCGAACGTCGTGTCCGTCCCCGGTATGTCGTTGTCGATCGTTTTCGGGACTCCGATGATGTTGAGCCCTTCGTCCGCGAGACGCATTGCTGATCGAAGTGTTCCGTCGCCGCCCACGACGATCAACCTGTCGATGCCGTTGCGCCGTAGTGTCGGGTTGCAGGAGGCCAGACCGTCCCCATGGATGTACGGATCCATTCGGGAGGTTCCGAGGATCGTGCCGCCTCGGGCGAGGATTCCTCGTACGGATTCGCGATCGAGGGGCATAGTTCGGTCGTGCATAAGCCCTTCCCAGCCATCTCTGATACCGACAACCTCAGCATCCAGCTCGATTGCGCGCGATACCACCCCGCGGATAACCGCGTTCAATCCGGGGCAGTCACCACCTGCCGTCAACACTCCAATCGCACCCACGTGACATGATCCTTCGTTCGTAGCTCACCGTTGCGTCATCGCGATCGTCGACGAACCGACGGTGAAATGTTCCTGGAACCCTAGATTAGGAGTCCACGGTGTCGAGCCTGGTGATCTGGTTCTCAGCTAACATTCAGCAGCCCTGGTCCCGGGTATGCACTCGGCCCACCATCGTGCTTACATGCATGTGATTCACCATTCGGGGTTCCGTTGGCCGACAGCTTCGCTCATCTCCATGTTCATACCGAGTTCTCAATGCTTGATGGCGCCGCGCGGATCAAGGACCTGGTCCAAGCTGTTGCAGCAGATGGGCAACCTGCCGTGGCGATCACTGATCATGGTGTGCTTTATGGAGTTGTTGACTTCATGAAGGCGGCGAAGTCAACCGGTATCAAGCCGATCGTTGGAATAGAGGCGTACATAACTCCGGGATCGCGGTTCGAGCGCCCCCCGCGCAGAGACGACATCCGCTATCACATGTCGATCCTCGCCGAGAACGAAGTCGGGTATCACAACCTCATCAAGCTGGCATCCAAGGCGTACACGGATGGGTACTACTACAAACCCCGGATGGACGCCGAGCTTCTGGCCGAACACTCCGAGGGGCTCATTGCAACGACCGGATGTCTCGGCGGGCACGTGCCGCAACTGCTTGGTGTTGACGACATTGCCGACGAGGACCAACGTGGCCAAGAACGTGACTACAACGCGGCGCTGGCAGCGGCTGGGATGTACCAGGACATCTTCGGGCGCGACAACTTCTTTATCGAGCTTCAGGATCACGGGATACCCGCCCAGCGAAAGATCATGCCGGATCTGTTGGAAATCGGTAGAGCGATCGATGCACCGCTCCTCGCTGCAAACGATTCCCACTACACGCACGCTCATGAAGCAGACGCACACGATGCGCTGCTGTGTATCCAAACGGGATCAGTGAAGTCCGAGGAGAAGCGTTTCAAGTTCCATTCTCAGGAGTTCTACATCAAGTCATCGGCACAGATGCGTGATCTGTTCCCCGACAACGATTATCCCGGTGCATGCGACAACACGCTGTGGATCGCCGAGCGGGTCGACCTGGATGTCGAGTTCGGAAGGATCCTCCTGCCACAGTTCCCCGTTCCCCGAGGCCACAACGAGGATTCGTATCTTCTCGAACTGGTCATGGACGGTGCCGCGAAGCGATACGGGGCGCTTGACGACACGGTGCAAGATCGGATCGACTACGAGCTACGGGTCATCTCTGAGATGGGGTTCTCGGCGTACTTCCTCATCGTGTGGGATCTGATCGAACACGCTGCGAAGCAGGGGATCAGAACCGGTCCTGGTCGCGGCAGCGCAGCGGGATCGATCGTTGCGTACTGTCTCAAGATCACCGACCTCGACCCCCTCGAGTACGGATTGATATTCGAGCGATTTCTGAACCCTGGCCGCAAGGAAATGCCGGATATCGATATGGACTTCGATGAACGGTATCGAGGGGAGATGATCAAGTACACGGCTGAGAAGTACGGATCGGACCACGTGGCACAGATCATCACGTTCTCGACGATCAAGGGCAAGCAAGCGATCCGAGACGCCGCACGCGTTCTCGACTACCCGTATTCAACGGGTGACCAGCTTGCGAAGGCGATGCCCCCTGCGATCCTGGGGAAAGATGCGACTATCGATCAATGTTTGACCGAACCGGCCAGCGAGGCCGGTGCGAACGAACGGGATCACTACTCGGCGGCGTCGGGTCTACGAGATCTGCTCGACTCGCTCGACGGTGCTCGTGAGATCATCGAGACGGCACGCGGTCTCGAAGGGCTACGCCGCCAGGACTCGATCCATGCCGCTGCGGTAGTGATCTCCCCTGAACCGCTCACGAACATCGTACCGATTCAGAAGAAGGGTGACGACGGAGACGTTGTCACACAATACGAGATGCACGGCGTCGAGGCACTTGGACTCCTCAAGATGGACTTCCTCGGTCTGCGCAACCTTGCGACGATCGAGCGTTCACTCGAACTTATCGAACGAAACACAGGTACGAGACCGGACATCGACAACGTTCCTCTCGATGATGACCAGGTATACGCGATGTTGCGCAACGGAGACTCGATCGGGGTGTTCCAGTTCGAGGGCGGACCGATGCGTGCACTTATGCGTAACCTCGGTCCAGACAAGTTCGAACATCTCATCGCACTCAACGCCCTGTATCGACCTGGGCCTCTCGGTGCAGGAATGCATCTCGAATATGCCGATCGCAAGAATGGCAAGTCGGCAGTGTCGTATCCACACGATGATCTCGAGTCCGTGCTCGGCGATACATACGGGATCATGGTGTTCCAGGAACAGGTGATGCAGACGGCGCAACAGATCGCCGGCTTCACCATGGCCGACGCCGACGCACTTCGCAAAGCCATGGGCAAGAAGATCCCTGCTGTCATGGCAGAACAGGAAGCGAAATTCGTGGCTGGCTGTGTCGAACAGGGGTATGAGGAACAGCTCGGGAAGGACCTTTTCGGCTTCATCGAGCATTTCGCAGGCTACGGCTTTAACAAAAGCCATTCCGCCGCCTACGCTCTTGTGGCGTATCAAACCGCCTGGCTCAAGGCGCATTACCCTGCAGAGTACATGGCCGCCTTGCTCACTGCCGTGAAGCGTGACAAGGACAAGACCGCGAGTTATCTCCACGAGTGCCGGATGATGGGCATCGATGTTCTGGTTCCAGGAGTGAACAACTCGGAGCGAGACTTCAACGCCCACGACGGTGCGATCGTATTTGGCATGTCCGCCGTCCGCAACGTTGGCGAAGCCGTAGTTGACACGATCGTTGCGGAGCGTGGCGCACGGGGTCCGTTCACCGACTTCTTCGATTTCATCGATAGGGTCGATGTCCAGGTTCTCAACAAGAGAACTATCGAATCGATGATCAAAGCGGGTGCGTTCGACAGCCTCGGCCATTCACGCAGGGGTCTCGTCGAGGTTGCCTACGCGATTGTCGATGCCACGCTCGATCGAAGACGTGCCGAGGAAGCTGGTCAATACAGTCTGTTCGGTGGTGGCGACTCCGAGGTTTCCGACATCTCACGCGAGATCCCTGATCATGATTGGGACAAGAAGGTTCGTCTCGCATTCGAGAAGGAGATGCTTGGGCTCTACATTTCGGATCACCCTTTGCTCGGGATAGAAAAGGTGCTCGGGTCGATGACGGATACTGAGATTCCCGATCTGTGGGACAAGGACGACCGCTCCCAGGCGATCATCGGTGGAGTCGTGGGAACATTGAATCGGCGCTACACCCGCAAGGGAGATCCGATGGTGTACTTCTCGTTGGAGGGACTCCAGGGAAGTGTCGAGTCCGTCGCCTTCCCCAAGACCGTTGCGGAGTATGGGCCGATGATCAGAGAAGACGCGATCGTTGTCCTGCGTGGACGGGTCGATCATCGAGGGGATGATGTGAAGTTCATCGTCCAGTCGATTACGGAACCCGAGCTACGTGAAGACCAGACGGTTCGCGTTCGCGTATCAGCCTCGCGTATGTCGCCAACCGTCGTCAAGCAACTCAAGACGGTATTGCTGAACCACCCTGGCTCTGCTCCCGTGTTCCTTCACATGTCGGGTGAAACCGGAGAGAAGGTGCTCCGTATCGGTCCGGATCATCGTGTGGATCCGCGATCGGCGCTCTTCGCTGAACTCCAGGAACTCTTTGGGCCAACGGCGATATTCTGACAGTTCACAGTTCACAGTTCACAGTTCACAGCCATCAGCTCCAGCAGGGACCCGGCTCTGGTCTCCGCCGGTAGCTGACAGGTCAAGCTGTTCAGCCATCAGCCATCAGCCATCACCAAAGCAGGGGGCCGGTTCTGGTCTTGGCGTTAGCTGGCAACTTCTTCACTGTCAACTACCGCCTTCTCCTCACTGACAGCCATCTGCTGTCTGGTGTCTGCCGTCTGCTGTCTGGTGTCTGCTGTCTGCTGTCTGCTGTCTGCTGTCTGCTGTCTGCTGTCTGCTGTCT
>JAMBLJ010000252.1 GCA_023336815.1 Actinomycetes bacterium | reverse complement strand
TCGACCGACGGGATCTGGAAATGACTGAAATGCGGCAATCGGGTTTCGTCAGCCGATGTGATCGCGATGTCCTGGGAGCCGTGACGCAGTTCCGTCTCGAAATCGTTCCGTTCCACCTCGATACGACGAGAGAACTCAGAGCTCGACGCGACGGCCTCCTCCATCGCGGCCACCATGCCGACGATCCCCACGACATTCGAAGTTCCGGATCGTAGACCCGCCTCCTGCCCTCCCCCGACCACAAGGGGCTCGATAGGCGTACCCGGGGCAACGTACAGCAGACCGACCCCTGTGGGCCCACCGAACTTGTGGGCGGACAGCGAAGCGAGATCGACACCGATCGAGCCAACATCGAGTCCCTCACTGACGAACGACTGTGCGGCATCGGTATGCACAACGACATCGGCGTCACGTCGTCGAATCTGCTCGACCAGACTCCGGATCGGTTGCACAACCCCCGTCTCATTGTTCGCGGTCTGGATCGACGCCAGACTCGTGGGTGACCCTAGACATGTCTCCAACGCCGTGACATCGATCATGCCGCCGCCTGCTACTGCCACAACACCGACATCGACACCGCCGCGCTTCAACACGGCTGCCGATTCGAGCACTGCTTTGTGCTCAACGGCTGACACGATGACTCTGCGTCGCTCGTTCCTGGTCGTTGCACCGATCACGGCCAGGTTGTCCGACTCCGTCCCACCGGACGTGAAGACGATGTCGTGCGGACTCCCCGCGCCGATCAGAACTGCGGCTCTTTCGCGGGCCTCTTCGAGTGCGTTCTTTGCACGTCGCGCAGCTGCGTGCTGTCCTGAGGCGTTGCCGAGGGACGCCATGGAAATCTCATCCATCCTGTGAACAGCATCCGGTCTCAGCGAAGTCGTTGCGGCATGGTCGAGATACATCTCCGAAGGTGCCGTTGTGGTGTCCATCATTCGGGACCAACGACCGTGAACAGGAATCGCTCAACAGCCCGCTCGTATCGCGCCGAATCGATGTTCCACAAGTCAGCGCTACCGCCCTGTTCGAACCTCTCCACTGTAGCAAGATCTCCTAGTGCGCTGCCGAAGCCGACGAGTTCGTCGATGGGGGTGACTGGATCCTCTCCCCCGATCAGCAGCAGCATGGGTACGTCGAACTCCGCGACGCGCTCCGACTGATCGAGAAGGGCCCACTCCATTCCGAAGCGGACCGTCGTTAGGCGACGTCCGAGCCATGCTATTGGCCCAGGCGTGGAGCCTTCGGCGGCCCACCTCTCAACAACACCTTCGAGATCGATCACCGGCGAGTCGTAGATCACCGCTCGAACACCAGCGATCGCATCTGATTCATGAAGGAAGGTCGAAACGATGCTCGCTCCGTATCCGGATCCGATCAGTACAACGTCCCGAGCTCCCTTGCGCTGTGCGACATCTACGGCGGCCTCGACATCCTTCCACTCGTCAAGGCCCCACAGTCGCATCCCTGAGGGGTTCGGTGTGGCGTGGTCGTCTCCCCTGTACCGCATCGAAACGATCGGGTATCCCTGCTCCACGAGGCTAGGAATGATCCGCAGTGACTCCCCCAAGCGGTCGATTCCGCGGCCATGTACGAAGATGACCCACGTGGATCGTCGACCATCGATGAACCACGTGCCGTGTGGCCCGATGTCGGATGGGATCGCAAGATCTTCCTCGAAGCCGAGCCCATGTGCCGTGAGCGGGTCGCCGGTATATGCGTCGGCATTCATGCGTGCTGCGTCCGCCTCCTTGATCTCACCATCGAGCGTCCTCGTTCCCCTCTCGACCGTCTCCTGGTCGATGCGCACGATCGTAGATACTTGGGCATAGGCGGATTCCGTCTCAAAGCCCCAAAGACCCTCGCGTTCACTTGCGGGTGTTCGCGTCACGATGATTCGCCCAGCCTCGTTGGAGATCACCTGAAGCGGGTAGTCGGTCTGCGCAAGGCGGGGAAGAAGGAACTCCTCCCTGATCGCATTCGCGTGGAGCCACGAGAGGCCAAACACGACCAAAAGGAAGAACCCGCCAACGAGGGCGAGAGCTCTCCATGTCCATGGGGGAACGCGAACATCCATCGGTAGGAGATTATCGGTGCGGTGGGTTCGCTACGCGCCGGTGAACTCTGGACGCTCTTTGGCGAGGAAGGCAGACACACCGATACGCGCATCGGCCGTCCCGAACACTGTGGCAAACTGCTCGGCCTCGATCGCTAGACCTTCTTCGAGGGATCTGTCGAAGCCGCGGCTGACGGCGCGTTTGATAGCGGCATAGGCCTGGGTCGGTCCCTGGGCGAATGCTTCTGCTTCTGCGAGGGCTGCGGCGAGAAGGTCATCGTCTGGAAACACCTTGTCAGCAATACCGATGCGTAGCGCTTCGTCGGCCTTCACGTGCCGTCCTGTCATACAGAGATCGATACATCGCTGGGGGCCAACGAGGCGGGCAAGACGCTGGGTCCCGCCAGCGCCAGGGATGATGCCGAGCAGTACTTCGGGTTGACCAACCTTTGCTCCTTCGGCGAGATACCGGAAGTCGGCACCCATCGCCAGTTCGAGTCCCCCACCGAGCGCGAATCCAGAAACGGCAGCGATGGTTGGTTTCTCGAGGTTCGCCAGTCTGGCCACGGCTTCGGTGAGACCTGACGCCTGGCGATCGGTGTCACCTGCTTCAAAGGATTTCTGGAAGCCACCGATGTCCGCACCTGCAGCGAAATGGGGCGATCCTGTGATGACAACAGCGCGGACACGACGATCCTCTGCGAGCCCGATGGCCGCGTCGATGTCTGCGATCAGGGCGGGATTGAGCGCGTTGACTGGAGGACGATTGAGGGTGATCGTGGCAACGCCACCGTCCTGTGAGTACTTGACGAGATCCATGGCGACTCCTTGCTCAGGGGTTCCAACCCTACCTTGCAGCAAGTGCTTGATCAGCCGCACTCCATGGATCGATCCGATGTTCGGCGATCTCACCGATGAGATCGTCGGCGTGCGAAACGACATCCACGGTGTCGCCGATCGCCTGGCGTACGGCGGCTGAGAACTGGGTAGCGGCGCGGATTCGCCGGCGGCGCATGATCGCACCCGTCGTGTCGAGATGATCACGGTGGGCGTTGATCGCTGACCAGAGGTCATCGACACCCGAGCCCGTCGTGGCAACGGTTTCTATGACAGGCGGATCCCACGCGGATCGAGGACCAAGTTCGATCATCGACCGAAGATCAGCGACAGCTGCGTTGACGCCGTCACGATCCGCCTTGTTGACGACGAAAATGTCGGCGATCTCGAGAAAACCGGCTTTGGATACCTGGACCGCGTCTCCCCATCCTGGGCTCACCACAACCACGGTCGTATCTGTTGTCGTTGCGATCTCGATCTCGGATTGGCCGATGCCAACCGTTTCTATGAGGATCTCAGCGAAGCCGAGACCTTCCAGCGCCGCAACGATGGCAGGGGTCGACTCTGAGATTCCACCGAGCGCTCCCCTGTTGGCGACCGACCTGATGAACACCCGCTCGTCACCCGCATGATCGGTCATCCGGATCCGGTCACCGAGGATCGCTCCTCCGGTGAAGGGACTCGAAGGGTCGACCGCAACGATCGCTAGTTTCCTTGTCTCATGAAGCATCGACGTGACGAGCGCCGACACCAGCGTCGACTTACCTGCCCCCGGTGTGCCGGTCACGCCGGTCGAACGACTCACGCGTCCGGAGCGATAGAGATCAGCAAGGGCTTCGCGACCCCATGGGGTCCGATTCTCGACGTTGGTGAGGACGCGGCCGATCGAGCGCGTATCCGACCGGAGGGCGGCGTCGAGGAGGTGAGAGCTTTCCACCCCACGACCTTAGATGCGAACGTGCTGGTTCAGATGGCAAGAACCTCAGTGACACCGGCAACACGATCCTTGAGGATCCTCTCGATACCGGCGGTCACAGTGGTCTCTGATATGGGACATCCACCACATGCTCCGACGAGCTGGAGATTCACGGTTCCACCAAGCACCCCCTCGAGGACTACATCGCCACCGTCTGCCTGAAGTGCTGGCCGGATATAGTCGAGTGCTGATTCGAGTTCATCACGATCGATCTTGGAGGGACCATCTTTCGGACGCGCTATCGCTGATCCGATTTCGATGATGCTTCCTTCGATGGTGTTGTCCACGGTTGCTCCCTGGGTGAACGAAAGGGTACTACCAGCCACCCTTCACTTTACCAACACCACCGTAGTGTGAACTGTTCCCTGTCCGGAGCCACCGATCAGAACGGCCAGAAACGTTGGAAGAGAGACAACGTGCTCCCAGGATCATCGGCGGATACGATAATGAGGCCATCAGCCCATTCGCGGACGAGCCACTCCCCTGACAGGAACGAGTCTGAGGCGATGCCATTGACACGGATCTCCGCCTCACCCTCGACGATGACCTCGTAGTGGGACCGTTGGGTCGCAAGCCCAACAACGACTTCGTCCGGGACAAGATCGGGAACGCTCTCGGGTTCCAGACCTGAGTAGTAGTGAGAAAGGATCTCATCATACGAAACCCCCTGGTCTGCGAATATCCGTGCACCCCACTGGCTCATTCCCACCCCGTGGCCCCAACCTTCGCCGCTGATCACGACGCTGTCGACGCCGACCAGATCGAACGGGGCAAGGAACTCCTCAAGCGCACTCGGGAGCGTACCAACTCGCTCAACGTCAAACGTGTAGGACGGCAAAGGCTCAGGGAGCTTCTTCCCCTCTTCGAGTCGCATGGGGAGAAGGCCTGGAAAGAGTTCGTCGCCGAAACGATTGAACGCTCCTTTGAGGTGAGGGGCAAGGATCTCATCGGTGCCCTCGGAGGTGGTGATCGTGATCGTCGTCCTTCCGTCACCCTCAACGGGGTCGTCAACGGAAATGCCCTCGAGTTCGCCTCCAACGTCGAGACCCTCTGCCATGAGGATCGCAACGAACTCGTCTGCTGTTATCTCGACCGACCACTCAGCGTACGGCGCGATGCCAACCTCGGGTGAATCGACTGGCTGGAGGTACGGAACAGGAGCACTCGACCATACATCCTGGTTCGCTCTGGATCGGCTCCCGACCATAGATGTGAATACAGCCTCGATCGGCTTGCCCTCGTACAACACCAGCTCATCCGCTGTGTTTTGTACTGCCGCCCGCCACCGCTCCCCGCTGGGACCTTCGACAAGCGAGACCCCGCGGTACACCTGGCAGCGGCTTGTTGCGCATATGTCGTACTCATGGTCGGCTCCGTCGCCGCCACGCCCAGGGAGCAGGGTCCGCGCAAGATACGTTCGTGCCGCAACGGCTTGGGCCTGGAGAGCCTGTGTCGGCCAGCTGAACGGCATCTCAGCGATCCCTTCGAGGTACTGCTCGATCGAGGCTGTTTCGCTGAGAGAGATGCCATCGGTGAACAGCGTGAACGTGATCGGGCCTGCATAGCGACGCTCACCGATGACGAAGCGTGTGTCGGGCCCGCCAACCAACTCGATCGACTGAATCTGCCGATCGACGCGCTCGGTCGCTACGGCGGGCACAGCACCAGCGAACAGAGACAACCCGATAGCAATACTGAACGTTGCGGCGATACGCGCTACCCGTGACGGTGTCATGTCCTTCTGATATCCGCACCGAGGCTTGCGAGCTTGGGAACGAAACCGTCGTAGCCACGGTCCACGTGCTGAGCATCGTTGATGGTCGTTACACCATCAGCACGCAGAGCTGCGATGGTCAGGGCTGCTGCGGCCCTGATGTCGCACCCATCGATCTCACATCCGGAGAGATTCTCCACTCCGCGGATCACGACGTGCTGACCATCGGCGTGAATGTCAGCGCCCATCCGGTTCAGTTCACCGAGATACCGGAAACGCCCCGAGTAGATGTTCTCGGTGACGAGAGATGTGCCCCCAGCCACTGAAAGGAACGCGACCATCTGTGGGTGCATGTCGGTGTGGAAGCCGGGATAGGGCAACGTGGCGATATCGGTAGCCATCGGGATATCAGGACCTCGGACCGTCACGGTGTGTTCTGTGATTGCAACGTCACACCCGGCTTCTTCAAGCTTCTTGAGCTCCATCCTCAGGTGCTCGGGTCGACAGTCGGTCACCGTTACCTCTCCACGGCTCATCGCCCCAGCAACAAGATAGGTGCCTGCTTCGAGACGATCCGGTACTGTCCTGTGGGTTGCTGGTCCGAGTCGTTCGACGCCGTGAACCTCGATAGTGGATGTGCCCGCTCCATCGATCTTCGCACCCATCTTCATGAGATATTCAGCAAGATCCGTGAGTTCAGGCTCGCGCGCTGCGTTTCCGATTGTGGTTGTTCCCTTGGCTAACACCGCCGCAAGGAGGATGTTCTCCGTCGCCCCGACAGACGGGAACTCGAAGAAGATATCGGTTCCGGTCAGTCCATTCGGCGCTGCTGCGTGGAGGACCCCGTGTCTGAGATCGAACTCAACGCCCATCTGTTCGAGACCTCGCAGATGGAAATCGATAGGGCGCGCTCCAAAGTCGTCTCCGCCAGGGAGGGCGACCCGCGCTTCACCCGTTCGGGCGAGGAGTGCACCGAGAACAAGGATCGATGCCCGCATCTGGCGCACAAGTTCGAGCGGCGCCTCCGGATTCGGTGTTTCGGGTACATCGATCTGGAGCGTGGTGCCATCGGTGACGCATGAGGCCCCAACATGTTCAAGTACCTGGCCCATGATCGCGACGTCGAGGATTCCGGGAACGTTCTCGATCGTATGGAGCCCTGGTGCGAGGAGAGAGGCAACCATGTGTTTGAGCGCGGCATTCTTCGCACCAAGCACACCAATCGTGCCCTGCAGCGGAGTTCCACCATTGATGACGATCGATCCAGACATGGCTCAGAGGTTACGACGGATCCCGGCTACCCCTGGGACCATTGCGGCTTGACCGACCGATCACGATGGCTCTCCCGACGACGATCAGCGCTGCGTAACGCTCTCGAACACGACGTCAGCATGGGTCTCCCATGATCCGTTCGGAGCCCGAAGCTCGATCCCGATCGCTGAAGAGCCATCGAGCGGATAGACCAGATGCCACATCTTGCCCGTCTCGTGGTCACCCCATGACCGTACAGCCCCACCCACCATCCGTTGTGACCTCGTGAAACTTCCGACATCTGCAGCTTCGATGAGCGACCAGAATGAGACAACCACGTCTTCAGTAGGCACCGGCCATGTGCCGCCCGAACTCGTGACGATCGCCTCCATATCGATGATGCCGGCTGTGAGGAAGGTGTTCTCGGGATCAGAGGTGTGGTGAAGAGACACGTAGGAATCACCTATTTCAGCTTCCCAACCGTCAGGTACATCGATACAGAAATCGTCAGAACAGACCTGATCGACAGCGCTGATCGGTGGGGCAGAAACGCCCGGCGAACACGCTGATAGGACCAGCAACATCGCAACCATCATCTTCGTCATAGCACCAGCGTACGGCGGCGATGCGATCGGGGCACGGACAACGAAGTGGCCGATCGCCATGTAGCCTGCGCGACACACAACAGGAAAGCAACATGCGCGTAGTCATCGGTGCAGACCATGCCGGGTTCCCGCTCAAACAAGAACTCATCGAGCATCTAGAGGCCGAGGGCCACTTCGTTGTCGATGTTGGAACCGACAGCACCGAACCCGTGGACTATCCGGACTACGCCGCCGCCGTCAGCAGGGCAGTGGTTGCGGGCGAAGGTGAGCGGGGCATCGTTGTCTGCGGGTCCGGTGCGGGCGCATCGATCGCTGCGAACAAGATCACAGGGGTGCGCAGCGCAGTGGTCCACGATCACTACACCGCACATCAGGCAGTTGAACACGACGACATGAACGTGCTGGCTCTTGGCGCTCGCGTCATCGGGGCGACGACTGCAACAGAGCTGGTCGATGCGTATCTTGGCGCACGGTTCAGTGGCGAGGAGCGTCACCTCAGACGTCTTCGCAAAGTGGTAGAGCTCGATCGTAATCGCGGGTGAGGCGCAGCGTCTTGTATCCTTTTGTCCCGTGACAGACCAGGAAGTACCCCCTCCAGAATCGATCTGGGCCGCCGGATGTGTTGTTGCGAGGCGCTCGAAGAAAGACAAACCACGCTACCTCATCGTCCATAGGCCGCACTACGACGACTGGACGTTGCCGAAAGGCAAACTCGACAAAGCCGAGACCTTTCTCGAAGCTGCACTGCGCGAGGTCGAGGAAGAGACGGGAATCGTAGGCAAACGCCCACGATTCATAGGTTCGATCGGGTACCTCACCCAAGCCGGCAACCCGAAGGTCGTTCGCTGGTGGCTTGTGCGCGTCAGGTCAGGATCGTTCAGCCCGAACAACGAGGTCGACAAGATCAAGTGGGTCTCACATCGCAAAGGTCTCGAGAAGCTCACATTCCGCAATGACCGTGAGGTGCTTGATCGGGCAAACGACATGTACCACGAACGGTCCGCTGGCATGATCTATCTCGTCCGCCATGCATCGGCGGGCAAACGATCTGCAGACAACGGTCAGGATTGGCTTCGCTCCCTCGATAGTCGGGGGAAGAAGCAGACCAAGGCCATTCGATCGCTATTGATGGCTCACCCGATAAGCCGGATAGGGTCCTCGAACTACGATCGTTGTGTTGCAACCGTTTCACCGTTCGCACAGCGTCTTGGCGTACCCGTGGAGCTGGAGAATGCGCTCGTCGAAGGAGCCCACCCACACCGGATCGTGAGCCTGATCGCAGATCTCCAGTCGGAGTCAGCTGTTCTGTGCAGTCACGGCGATGTGATCGGTGACCTTATCGGACATCTCTTCGCCGAAGGTGTCCCGATGCAGGGTCCCCAGGAGTGGAAGAAGGGATCGATCTGGGAGTTGCGTACGATCAGGGGTCGCGTCGTATCGGGTCGATACGTCCCTCCCCCATCGGTGAGGTCATGACCCGGCGTTGATCCAACTCTCCATCGCCACAACAGCGGTGTCGAGCGAGTCGTCGATAGTACGCCCCGTGCGCTTGAGCGGTCTCAAGGAATGGTCCCCGGTATCGATAAGTAGAACGGATCCGCTCGGAACGGCGCCAGCGACCTTCTCGATGGCCTCAGTCGGGCCCATCCGATCCCTCGTCCCCGAGATGAACAGTTGCGCAACGGAGATAGCCTCAAGATGGCTGGTGTCGCGGGGTTCCGTTTTGCCCATGGCAACGAGCGGATACCCGAGATACACCAGCCCCACCGTATCGAAGCGCTCCTCCGCGACGAGATGTGAGCCGACCCTTCCCCCCATCGATTTCCCCGCAAGAACGAGCTTCCCGACTCGACCTTGCAGATAGCGGGCTGCTGCCTCATGGACATCGAGGAGCTTGGGAAGCCGGTCAGGTGCCTTTCTCCCTTCATGCATGTAGAGGTAGTCGAAGGTACCAACGGTTCGTCCGACACTCACGAGACGTTCGCGCACGCCAACCATCCAGGGATGGTGTTGACCGAGTCCTGCACCATGGGCCAGGAGAATCGCTGGTTCGGTTGTCTCCTTGGGCGAGTCGATCAGCATTGCAATGGGGCCGTGGGGAGTTTCAACGATGTCCATAACGATCACCTAGCTACGAAGCAGGGTGCGAATCGGCGCCGGACATTCGAGTCCGGCGCCGATCTAAGACGCGCTGGTCTACATGTTGTTCGATTGATCCGATCGGTTCGCATCCTTGGGACTGCCGTATTTTCGCCACCACAGCTTTGCGGAGTCGATGCCACCAACACCGAATGCGATTGCGAACGTTGCACCCACAGCGAACGTGGCGATCTTGGTGAGATCCGCAGCGAACGTGATGTCAAGGAGATCGAGAGCGAACAGCACACCGAACACGATGACGCCGACGTGGACAATCCACGTGAGCCACCCGACACCCTTTGCCTGAGCGAACGGGCGCACGAGTGCAGCTGTCCACCCTGCGATTGCAGCGGCAACAACCACAACGATCACCGCAAGCAGCACGATGGGTATCCACGCAAGGAACCGCTCGAGCAAGTCAACGATCGATCCGATCTGCAGAACTCGGAACACCATCAGCCATAGGACAACGTACAAGTACGCATACACGACGGTTGCGGTGATCCCTGCAGCGTTCTTGTCAGACGGCTCGAGCGCTTTGTTGATTCCAGCTCGATCGAAGATTCCGTCAATCCATCCGATACCGAGCAGCTTCTCGGTGAGCTTCCTTACCCACTTGATAATCCATCCACCGATCACGAGTATCAGCAGCGCAACGACCAGTCGGGGTAGCCACTCGGCAAGGGTCGCACCGAGCGTTTCGAACTCAGCAACTACTTGATCCCAAAATGACATTTGGTCTTCCTCCTCAGATAACCAAGCGAACAGTAGCTTTTTTGACCCTCCGCATGCAACGTCTCCGGTAGTGTCGAACATATGCACCACGAGATCTTGGATACAATGGACCTCCTTGCTCGCCGCGCCGCAGACGTCATCGAGGAGGAGATCGATCGGGCCAAACAGCTGGCTTTGGGACTGGCTGGTGGTTCGACCCCAGCTGGTACGTACCGGGAACTGTCGCATCGACCGATCGATTGGTCACACACCACGTCGTGGATCACCGATGAGCGTTGGGTCGGTCCCTCACACTCCGATGCGAATCAGGCAATGGCTAGGGCGATGCTGGTCGATCAGACGGGGATACGGCTGTTGGCACCAGATACGACCATGGCTTCACCGCTTGACTCTGCTCATGCATTCAGCGAGCTACTCGAAACGCAGCTCACACCAGGCACACGGATGGTCACACTGTTAGGCATCGGCTCTGATGGTCACACGGCTAGTTTGTTCCCTGGAACGGATGCGATCGGGGCAACCGGCGCGTTGTATGTCGCCAATCGTGTGCCAGCGCTCGATACCTGGCGTCTCACAGCCACCTTCGACCTGATCGCTCGGAGCGACGTGGTGATCTTCCTCGTTTCGGGTTCGTCGAAAGCGCAGATGATCTCGGACATCGCGGGCGGACGCGATGTTCCTGCGACGCGCGTCACCGCCAAAGAACGAGTTCTGTGGCTGCTTGACCGCGGAGCCGCCGATGCTCTGTGATCCGGTCTACAGACCACCGCTGCGGATAGCCCCGATCAGGAACCGTCCAAGATCCGTCACTGCAGTCAGTTCACTCACACGCGCCGAAACTGCCGCAGATATCTCGGTTTGCGTACATCCAAGTTCCCTGGCGATCTCGTCGATCATCGCGGCATCTTCTTCGAAGGCCTGAACCGACGGCAGATCGCCACCCGACTCGATGAACTCTTCAACGGTAAGGTCGCCGAATTCATCATCAACATCATCGATCAATCTCTGAAACAGGGACATCGTCTCATCAGCTACCTCGGCGCAAGAACTAGCAGATATCTCGTTGCCGGAACTGCACGAGGCTGCGACGAGACCCAACACAAGAAGAAGCGAAACCAGACGGAACATCATGGCACCAAAGGCTAGCGAGGGAAACAGATAGCAGACAACAGACAACAGACAACAGACAACAGACAACAGACGGTGGCGCGGAGTTGCGTAGCAACTCCCAAGGAACGCGTCAGC
>JAMBLJ010000251.1 GCA_023336815.1 Actinomycetes bacterium | reverse complement strand
TTCGCCGGAGCCCTCGCATCCGTACGACCTGACGACCTGGCCGCGATGACCATCGCCAAGGTCGTTGCCTCATCCGGGATAGATCCCGCCCGCATCGACGATGTCTACTTTGGCGATGCGAACCAGGCAGGTGAAGACAACCGGAATGTCGCGCGCATGGCGATCCTGCTTGCCGGTCTACCCGTTGAAGTCCCTGGCTCGACGATCAACCGACTGTGCGGTTCGGGAATGGAAGCCATCGGCCATGCTTCCCGAGCCATCAAGGTTGGCGCCGCTGACATCGTCATCGCCGGCGGCGTGGAGTCGATGAGCAGGGCCCCCAAGGTCATGGCGAAGGCACAATCACCGTATGATCGGTCCGTCCAGGTTCATGACACGACCATCGGCTGGCGTTTCGCCAACCCCAAGCTGCGTGACCGCTTCGGCAACGACGAAATGCCCGGCACAGCAGAGAACGTCGCAAGCGAGTTCTCGATATCGCGAGAGGACCAGGATGCGTTCTCTCTGAGAAGTCAACAGAGAGTTGCGGCGGCCGTGGCGGATGGCTTCTTTGACGGGGAAATCATGGCTGTCGACGTTCCTCAGCGACGGGGCGAACCGATCGTCGTCGACGTCGACGAACACCCGAGACCGGACACGACAGCCGAGAAGCTCGAACGACTCCGCCCGATCTTCGATGGCGGGACGATCACCGCAGGGAACGCTTCGGGAATCAATGATGGAGCCGCGGCTGCCGTCATCGTGAGCGAGCGAATCCTCGAGGAATTGGGTGCAACGCCGATGGCACGGATCGTCGGGATGGCGACCGCAGGTGTGCCACCCAGGATCATGGGGATGGGTCCCGTCCCCGCTACGACGAAACTCCTCCAACGCACGGGTGTCGAACTGGCAGCGATCGACGCGATCGAACTGAATGAAGCCTTCGCCGCACAATCGCTTGCATGCCTTCGCGAACTCGGTCTCCCGGACGACGCAGAACACGTCAACGCGAACGGTGGAGCGATAGCCATCGGTCATCCGCTTGGTATGTCAGGAGCGAGGCTCGTGGGGACCGTTGCCAGGGAGACAGCGAACCGCGAGGGTCGCTACGGCCTGGCAACTATGTGCATCGGTGTCGGGCAAGGGATCGCGATGCTGATCGAACGAGTGTCGTAGTCCGAACAAGTGATATTTCTGTAGTCTGGCGGCATGCCCGCGAGCCGAGAACAACTCGTTCAACTCACCCACGACCCAGTGGCGTTTCTCGACGCGGAGGACGTCTCACTTCGACGTATGGCGGTCACCGCTCTCGACCCAACTCAGGCACAAGCGAACGTGACAGCGCTCGAACGGCTTGCCAGAGGCGCAGATGTCACCGTGCGTACTGCCACTGCTGAGAAGCTCGGTCAATGCGACGAACGATCGCTCCGGATCCTCGAACACCTCGCCTCGGATGCTGAGCCAACTGTACGCGAAGCCGTCGCGACCGCGTACAGCGAGCTTGGCGATCCACAGACTGTGCCGTGGCTCATCAGCGCAGCCGCAGGCGATTCCGATCGCCACGTGCGCGAGGCCGCGGTCGCAGCGCTCGGATCGATCGGTGACACCCGCGGGATAGATCCACTCCTCGAGATCATGAAGAGCGGACCACCCCAGGTGAGACGCAGAGCCATCGCGGCCATCACCGTGTTCGACGATCCTCGTATCGAAGGTGCGATCCGGCGAGCAGCGCTCGACCGCAACCCCGGCGTCCGCGAAGCCGCCGAGATGCTGGTGGGAAAACAGATCACAGACAGCAGATAGCAGACGACAGATGACAGGTGAATGACGAGGCGAGCGACGCTCCGAATCTAACGTCTGCTGTCTGCTGTCTGCTGTCTGCTATCGGTCCTCTGCTTCCTCTACCCATTCGGCGCCGCCTGGCCAGTGCTCCTTCTTCCAGATGGGCGCCCGTCCTTTCAATTCATCGATGACATAGCGCGCCGCTGGGAAGGCATCGACCCTATGCGACGACGACACAGCAACCATCACGGCGGATTCGCCGATGTCGAGTGACCCCGTTCTGTGCGCAGCTGCGATCTTGATCACCGACCATCGGGCCATTGCCTCAAGAACGATCTCACGGATCTTGTCCTCTACGACGGCGCCGTACGCTTCGTACTCGAGTAGGGAAACACCGTCGCGACCTGGCGAGTGGTCCCGCACGGTTCCAGAGAACAGCACGGTTGCACCCGACGCTGGATCTGCGACAAAGGCCATCATCTCCGCAGCATCGATCTCCGCATCTGAGACCGACACACGAAGAGATGTGTTCGAAGCTAGGGAACCATGACTCATAGACTCATCACATGCCCAACGATAACCTTGAAGAAGACGGCAGACAGCAGACAGCAGAGGACAGACAAGAAGCTGCAGAAGAAGCTGTCAGCCATCAGCCATCAGCCGTCAGTGAAGAAGAAGCGGCAGAAGCGGCAGAAGAGGCCGAAGTCGGTGTTGCTGCGGGGGCTGAGGATTCTCACCGTTCTTTCATCTCTGAGCGGAACGAACAGGACGAATCAAACGTTCTTCCCAACATGGATAACGTAACAAAGCCAGAAGAAGTGGAAGAAGCTGCAAGCACGGAAGAAGCCGTCAGCCATCAGCCGACAGCTGACAGTGAAGAAGCAGCGGAAGAAGCCGTCAGCCATCAGCCG
>JAMBLJ010000250.1 GCA_023336815.1 Actinomycetes bacterium | reverse complement strand
CCCGCGTTCCTTCTTGATCGCCTCATACGCCTCCTGGATCTCCCGGAACTTCGTCTCCGCAAGCTCCACGAACTCCTCGGGCAATCCCTTGGCGATCACCTTGTCCGGATGGTACTCGGTGACCAGTCGACGGTACTTCGACTTGATCTCATCCTCCGAAGCATCCACCGGCAATCCCAGCGTGGCGTAGTTGTGACGGAAGTCCTTGCCCCTACTCGCCACCATGTCCTCGAAGTCGTGACCTGAAAGCCCAAAGATATGGGGCGCGTTGCGAAGCATCTCTTCTTCGGCCGGATGCACATGGCCATCGGCCGCCGCGAGACGGGTCAGGAGGTCGAGCATGACTCCGCGCATGCGGGGATCGGCCCCGAAGATCTGCGCGATCTGACGTGCGTAGTCCTCGAAGCTATCGTCGCTGTCCTTGGCCTCGTTGAAGATCTTCTGGGCGAACTGCCGGTCTTCGGGCGAGAGCCCAGCTGTTTCTTCTACAGCTTACTTCTCTTCCGTCCGAAGCTTGAAATTGTGGCTATAGGATATCAGGAGCCGCCAGAAATCTGTGTCGGGGCGATGTTGCCATAACACGCCAAGCTGGAGCTTCGAACTTGAGGTCAACTGCTTGCCGACGCCACCATATAGGCGGTTCTGATTCAGCCCGGCCTCGCCCTGTCCCGGGTTGAACCAGTAACCCATCTCATCGAGGTCGACGAAAACCTCGTTGAAGGTTTTCGCGAACCACGTGCCCGGTTTCATCTTTTCGCCGTTCAGTAGCCAGGTAAACCCCAGCATGTAACGCACCCGGTTGGAATACTGTGTTCCAGATTCCGGCGTCGTAATCCAGCGCTGTTCCAGGCGAAACCGATGATTGACCTTCGCCTTTCCCCACGTGGGCTTGATCAGAAACTCCTGGAAGATTCGGTTCTCATCGAACTTGCCCAGCCCACTGGCTTCGTACGGCCAGGTATCGACGCGCACATATCCGAAGGCAACCATGTATTTCTTGCTGAAATCGTAGTGACCAGCGACACGCCACAACACCTCGTTCACATTGTGAAGGGGTTCCCAGGTACGCAACTCACCCTGTAGGAATATGCTCCATCTCTCCGAATAGCGCAGCGTGCTGGTTGCACCGATCCAGTTGCCCACTTTGTCTTCGGGCTCGATAGCCCATGCCGCGGTGCGTGGGCTCAGCAAGACCCACGACGCAAACAGCGCGATCAGGGTTCTATTCAGGGCCTTGTGCATGCGGTCTCATGTCATCTCAGGAATTGTTACTGTCTGCGGTAGCGCCAGATCACACCGACACTGATCGACCTGACGCTGGAATCAAAGAAATCGATGTTCGCATCCTCGCGAACATATTCAACGGATAGCATCGCTCGCAGTCTCTTCGCCTTGAACAGGTCATAGAAGGCCGTCAAGGTCGCGCCCCATCGCCTGGCATCCAACACCTCGCCGTAGATCGGGTGTACCTCTTTCCCCTTGTATCCGTGGTACAACATATTGGCATCCAGCACGAGCTTCGGCGTGATGTACAGGTAGGTCAGCCTGATTGACGGTCCCTTGTTGGCCATCGCGGAACCGTCGAAGTCGTTATCGGTGTAACGGATTGCGGGTTCGAAGACATGGGAACCTGACTTCATTCGGTACGAAACCTGCGCATTCCAGATATTGCCGTTGCGATCCAGTAGTGATTGTTGCGACGAATCCAGCCGTCCCTGGTCGATGAGCCAGCTGCCGCTGGTTTCTTGGTCGTGCCGGTACTTGCGATACGTAAGTGTGGCCTCGAGGCCCGTCTTGAGGATCCTGCCCCACCGCAGGCGCGCACCAGGTGCATCCCGGTAGGTCTTGACGCGATCCATGCCTTCGACATAGGGATCGGACCAGACTTTCATCTCCGTGGGGGTCGCCAGTATGCTGCCCGCCAAGATACTTCCATCAGACAGCTCTTGTCGCAGACCAAAGCCGAATGAAACGTCGAGACGAAGCAGATCTTCGATCCGATTGCCCAAGAACACCTGGGTTCGAGTACTGGCAAATGTGTAATTGAGCTCACCGGCAAAAAGCAGGGACGGGACCGACCGCAACGACGGCGATTCGAAGATCGATGCAATCTGCGGATTGCCCACATCATCCAGGAGAGGTGGTGAGGCCCGCACGGCCAAATTGTTCTCGACTCCGAAGGACCCGGGAGCAGCGAGAATGAAACCGCTGAAGCCCGAGTTCTTGGGAATGCTGTCGATGGCGAGAACTGAGTTAGCCGTCATCACGATCAATAGCGTGAAGCAGCAGATCGCCACCTCGCGGGCCCGAGCAGTCTGAGCCACGCGATCCCTGACAGGGCGCACTGCCCCCGGTACAAGGAGTCTTGGACTCATCGCTGGCGAGTCAAAGCCGCGAAATAGACCAACGACCACACGGTAATGACCGAATCCATCGTCGCCGGTACGTAGAATCCGCTGGCAAAAGTCTGATCTCGGTTGAAGACGACCAGAAAGACCATGAACGCCTTCTCGATCAAGCCATAGAGCAAGATCGGCGTCCGCCAAGACTCCTTGAATGCCGCCGCGACCATGAAGACACCCATGAGACAGACCATGATTCCCCAGTGCTGCACGAAGATCGTATACTCGGGAATCCAGTCGAGCTTCTGCACGTTTTCTACCGCAAATTGCGGGAGAAAGGCGTTGAGTCCGGCCAACGCGGTACCGATGCCGCCTACGATCAATACGGGCTTGGTGGTCCTGTCGATGAAAGTATTCAAGATCGCCTCCGTCTAGTTAGTCGAGGATGGGCACATTGTCGGTCGCCTCTTCGCCCTGGTTCCGCGCCACGTTCTTCTGAATCTGCACGAGGGGGTTGTAATCGTCGGGGACCTCGATGAGCTGGAAGTCCTTGGAAAACTGATCGTACGCAGCCACCAATTCGGCGAACAATTCCGGCCTCTCCTGGGCCAGGTCTTTCGTTTCCACTGGATCCTCATTGGGTGCGTACAACCTCCATTGCCTGTCGCCGAACGGAGGGTTGTTCCGCACCAGTTTGTAACCGTCCCGGAAGACCGCCGCGCTGCCCGCCATCTCGTACGCCACCGTGTCGTCAGGACCATGCACTCTGTCCTTCTCACCGCGGAGGAAGCTCAACATGCTCTTGCCGTTGATCGCATGCACTTCATTCCCACCGTACGACCCGGTAGGTGCCGAGACACCGGCTATCTCGAGCAGCGTCGGTGCGATGTCGGTCACGAAGGCGAAAGCGCCAGTGGTCACATTGCTCTGGATTCCCGAGGGCCCAGAAATGATGAACGGCACCCTCAAACCACCTTCAGAGGCGGCTCCCTTGAAGAGCGTGAGTGGCGTACCTGATGCACCGGCCCAGCCTGGACCGTAGTTGACATAACTACCCTCGAGCCCCATGCGCTCGTACGACAGATCGAAGTTTGCCGCGTACCACTCAGGGAAAATCTTGTCCTGCTCGTTGTTGTCAGCACCGTTATCGGACATGAATACGATCACGGTGTTGTCGGCCTCGCCGATCTCCTCCAAGTATGACATCAAGCGCTCGATATTCGCGTCGACGTTCTCGAGCATGCCCGCGTAGACCTCCATCCGCCTGGCGTACATACGGCGATCCTCATCGGAGAGCGAGTCCCAAGCCGGCGCGCCGGCGATGGGCGGCAGGGTCAGTCCGGCCGGCATTACTCCCAACTCGACCTGGCGAGCGTAGCGCCGAGCGCGGATCTCATCCCAACCGACATCGTAGACACCATCGTACTTGTCGATGTATTCCTGCGGCGCCTGCAGAGGATAGTGCTGGGCTTGGAGCGGCAGATAGGCGAAGAAGGGCTTCCCGTCACCGTGATCCTTCCCGATGTATTCCATGAGTCGGTCGGTGTAGTAATTCGTCGAGAAGTAGTCCTCGGGGAGGTCGACCTCCTCGAAGTCCTCGTAGAAATGCACGAAATCGTACATCGGCAAGTAGCTCTTCTTCTCCCAGTTGTCCGCACCACT
>JAMBLJ010000249.1 GCA_023336815.1 Actinomycetes bacterium | reverse complement strand
CTTCGGACGAAACTTCGTCTGTTCTGGATAGCCATCGACCGGATTCTTCCAGACGGGTTCGTACATGCGAACCTTGGACCACGAGACAACCGCGTCTTGAGAGCAGTGCTCGATATCGAGAGAGAGCTCCTTCAGATCGTGCCGAACCTGTCGCTCAAGGTGCATCCGGAACTCACAACGGATGAAGTACTTCTCGACGCCATCGAGACGGTGTTCCACACCGCCAAACCCCACTTCGTCAATCACGAGATGATGGTTGGTGATCTTGGTGAGGACTACGGGGTTGTCAGTTGCTACAACTCGTTAAAAAGGGGCGGTGGCTCCCACACGCTTGTACGGCTCAACCTCAAGGAGGTAGCGCTCACACACCGTGGTTCGACCGATGATTTCCTCGCCGAGACGCTTCCCCGATACGCAGCGCTGAACGCCGAGGTGATGATCGCCCGTATCCGCCACCTCGTGGAAGAGGCTCGATTCTTCGATCATGACTTCCTGGCCAGGGAGGGCCTCGTCCGACTTGATCGGTTCTCTGCAATGTACGGCGTGTACGGTCTTGCCGAGGCAGTGAACATCCTCATGACCAACGAGGGCGTCGAGTCGTCATACGGTGACGGCGGTCCGGCTGATCAGCTGAGCTACCGCATCATCGAGAATCTCCGTAACTTCGTTGACAACCAGCCCATGCCCCACTGCGAAGGGGGCGATGGCAGGGCTTTCCTCCATTCACAATCCGGGATCGACTCCGATCTCGACGTGACAGCCGGCACTCGGATACCGATCGGCACCGAACCCGAAACGTTCGCCCACATCATGACGGTTGCTCCACACCATCGACATTTCGACGCTGGAGTTTCCGACATCTTCAACATCGACGACACCGTCCAGGGCAACCCAGCGGCGATGGTCGACATCATCCGGGGCGCATTTGCCACCGGCATGCGGGACTTCACGTTCAACGTCGACTCGAATGACTTCGTTCGCATCACCGGGTACCTGGTGCGAAAATCAGAACTCGCACGTTTCGCCGATGGTGGCGAGCGCCACTCGAGCACGGTGTTCGCGGCGGGATCGGTAGCGAACTCCCATGTGACCGACAGGACAATCAAACGGGTTCTCATCCATGAGCGAAACCCGCGCGCTGGTCAATAACACGATCACGTTCTCGTCGGTTGATGGCCCGGGCAACCGCTTCGTGATCTTCCTCCAGGGATGCAACTTCAACTGCGTCACCTGCCACAACCCGTACACGATCACCACCTGCACGAGCTGCGGCGTGTGCGTCGGCCCATGCCCTGAAGATGCCCTGACCATCCAGCAGGGACCGCTCGTCGTACTGAACCCGACGGTATGCACAGCATGCGAGATCTGTATCGATGTCTGCCCGACCGATAGCACCCCTCTCGCCGCTGAGATCACGGTTGAGTCCCTCTTGGACCAGATCAGACGCGCGGCACCATTCCTTACCGGCGTGACGATATCTGGGGGCGAAGCAACGATGCAGGCCGAGTTCGTCAGAGAACTCTTCCTGGCCAT
>JAMBLJ010000248.1 GCA_023336815.1 Actinomycetes bacterium | reverse complement strand
GTGCATTCCATCCACGCGATCGCATCTTCGAATATTGGGGCGCCGGTTTTGCCCTCAGTGATCGGCCATCCATTGAGCGTCATCCCCTCCTTGGCAGCCGGTTTCGAGAACTTCACGAATGGGCGAGTGTTCTCTGAATCCCAGAGATTCACCGTGAACGATCCCCCTTCCTCGATGAGGCGGTGCGTCACAGCCTCAGTGTCGATACCAACACCGATCAGGATTGGCTCTTGAGCCACCTGGGTGATCCACGAGGTCGTCATTCCATTCCACTCATCCCCCGAGCGCGATCCAACGAACGCGAGCGCGTTTGGGATCTTCCAGGTGACCTGGTTGATGAGTTCGGTTGTGAGTTCCAATGTGATCCCTTTCACGATAGACGGTAGGACGGGTCGGGCAAAGCGGATTCGACACATGGCGTCCGACACTGCGCTAGCGTGTAGCCCATATGAGATTCAGTGACGGAAGATTTGGAATCAGGAAACCAATTTGGAGGTAAATCAATGAGACGAAAGACGACGTGGGTATTGCTCGCGCTTGCGTTTGCGCTGGTCGTGGCAGCCTGTTCAAGCAGTTCATCAGACACAACTACAACGGCAGCATCAGGCGGAAGCACGGAAACAACGGTGGCATCAGGCGGAAGCACGGATACCACAACGGCCGTAACCGTCGCACCGGATCCAGGATTCGCGGGAAGATCGTTCGGCAACGAAGCCGGATGTGCAGAAGACTACGCGGGACGGGTCGACAAGATTACTGCAGTCGACGAGTTCACGGTTCAGTTCGACTTGTGTCAGCCGCACCCGGCATTCCTCGCGCAGGTCGCATTCCTCGTGTTCGGGATTCAGCCAGAGGAGCATCTTGAGGCCACCGGTGGTGCGCCACTCGACAATCCGATCGGTACCGGTCCGTACGCCCTACAGGAGTGGGTGCGCGGCGACTCAGTCATCTTCACACGCAACGACGACTACTACGGACAGGTTGCACCGCATGAAACTGCAGTCCTGAACTGGGCAACAGAAAGCTCTGGCAGGCTCGTTGAGCTTCAGAGTGGAACGTCGTTTGGGATGACATTCCCCGGTCCCGAAGACTTTGCGACAATCGAGGGTGATGCGAACCTGACTTTGCTCGACAAGCCAGAGGCCAACATCTTCTACATGGGTATGACGAACACGTTCCCACCCTTTGACAATGTCGACGTTCGCCAGGCCATCGCGTTGGGTATCGATCGTCAACGAATCGTCGATACGTTCTACCCACCAGGATCCGAGACAGCGTCGCACTTCACGCCGTGTTCAGTCGAATTCGGTTGCGAAGGTGACAGCTGGTACGACTTCGATGTGGACGCTGCGAAGGCACTCCTCGAGGGAGCCGGTCTCGGAGACGGCTTCGACACGAAGATCTACTACCGCGACGTGACACGCGGCTACCTACCAACCCCAGGTAACGTTGCCGCAGATATTCAGGCTCAACTAAAGGAGAACCTGAACATCAATGCGGAGGTCGTGGTGATGGAATCCGGCGACTTCATCGAGCAGTGTTCGAGCGCTGGAACCTGTGATGGGATCCACCTCCTTGGTTGGACCGGTGACTATCCACACGTCACGAACTTCCTTGATGCTCACTTCGGAGGAACGATCACGCAATTCGGAGCGCCGTATCCGGAGATCTTCGAACCACTGCTGGCGGCTTCACAAACCGCTGACAAATCGATTGCACAACCGCTGTACGAGGAAGCGAACAACGCCATCAAGCAGCTGGTGCCGATGGTTCCTATTGCGCACTCAGCGAGTGCCTTCGGCGCCGTAGCGTCAGTGAACGGATCGTACGCTCCACCGTGGGGCCAGGTTCTGTTCAATTTCTGGGACAACGGTACCGACACCATGGTCTTCACCCAGGGCAACGAACCGATTTCGTTGTACTGCGCTGACGAAACAGACGGTGAATCGCTCCGTGCATGTGCTCAGGTGATCGAAGGGCTCTATGGCTACGACCAAGCAGGCAATGTGATACCACAGCTTGCAACTGAGTGTGTGTCAAACGACGACGCATCCGCGTGGACCTGCTCGCTTCGTGAGGGCGTCGTGTTCCATGACGGAACCACGATGGACGCCAACGACGTCGTCGCCAGCTTCCAGGCTGGCCTGGACGCTTCAAGTCCGTTGCATACCGGAAACACCGGTGCGTGGGTCTACTACGACGCCCTGTGGAACGGCTTCGTCAACGCACCGGCCGAGTAGCACAGAACATCGCTAACCGGAGTGGGGGAGGCAGTTTCGCCTCCCCCACTCGGCTATCCACTACCCATCTAGCCTCACGCTAGGAAACAATGCTCGGCTTTATCGTTCGGCGAATTCTGTTGGCCATACCTGTCCTCTTCGGAATCATGGTCGTCGTGTTCCTGCTTGTCAGGGCCATCCCCGGAGAACCCTGTACCGCCATTCTCGGCGAACAGGCGACAGCGGAGGCGTGTGAGCGTTTCAATGAGGCGAACGGCCTCAACGAACCGATCTACGTACAGCTCGCCATTTACATCGGAAACGTGCTCACCTTCAATCTGGGTGAGTCCATTCGTTTCTCCATCCCGGTCTCTCAACTCCTGATCGATCGGCTGCCACTAACGATCGAGCTCGCCATGTCTGCTCTCGTTATTGCAGTCGTCGTGGGTATTCCTCTCGGTATCCTCGCCGCGCGACGCCACAACACCGTCATCGACGCAGGAACGATGGCCTTCGCGAACATCGGCGTTTCGATGCCCGTCTTCTGGCTGGGTCTGATGCTCGCCTACCTCTTCGCTGTGATACTCAGGGACACGCCCTTTGCTCTCCCCCCGGGCGGGCGTCTCAGTGCTGGAGTGATTTCGGTGCCGTATTACGTGGCTTGGGGCTGGAATCTCACCGAAGGCACAACGTGGGCTGGCATCAATGAGTTCATCGCCAACTTCGTGATATTCAATAGCTTCATCACAGCACAGTGGGACGTATGGTGGGACGCCGTCCGGCACATGATCCTCCCAGCTGTTGCGCTCGCCACGATTCCCATGGCAATCATCGCCCGGATCACCAGAAGCTCACTGCTCGAAGCAATGAACAAGGATTACATCCGAACCGCCAGGTCGAAAGGGGCGAAAGAATCTCGTGTCGTTACAAGGCACGGCCTTCGGAATTCGCTCCT
>JAMBLJ010000247.1 GCA_023336815.1 Actinomycetes bacterium | reverse complement strand
GTGCCTGGTGGACGTCACGGACTTCAAATCCGATGAGGGGGCGAGAGTTCCCTGGCGGGTTCGATTCCCGTCCGCCTCCGCCAATAGGTCTCAGGCGTTGATCCGTCCGATCGTAGGGCAGGATCAACGCCAGATACCTCTCCTGGCTTCCTGTCAGTCGTTGCGACCGATAAGCGGATCCTCTTTGTCGTACATGGCCGAGATCTCATCCCCGAATTTCGCCATGATCGCCCGTCGCTTGATCTTGAGCGACGGTGTGAGCATGCCGTTCTCTGGGGTGAACTCCTCGTCCTCCAACACGAAATCTCGAACACGTTCGTAGTGCTTGATCGAGTTCTGAGCTCTGTTGATCTCGGTCTTGAGGAGCACCTGTACTTCGTCTGAATGGAGGAAGGCATCACTGTCGGACGTATCGACGCCCTTCTCGAGTGCCCACTTTTCGAGATAGTCGAAATCTGGGACGATGACCGCAACGTTGTGTGGTCGTTGTTCCCCATAGACCATGACCTGGCTGATGTATCCCGAGAGTTGCAGCTGCTCTTCGATCGGTGAAGGAACAACGTATTTCCCGTTCTCGAGCTTGTATTGCTCTTTGATACGTCCGCGTATGAACAGGTAGCCGTCATCGTCGACGTGGCCAAGGTCTCCTGTGCGGAATCCGCCGTTCGGCGTGAATACGGCATCGTTCTCTTCGGGTAGGTGGTAGTAACCCATCATGACGTTCGGACCATGGACCACGATCTCGCCGATCTCTGGATCCCCAGTGATATCAGTATCGATCTCAACGGTCACCTTGGGAATCGCCCTGCCAACTGACCCAATCCTGCGCGCTCCCTTGACGTTGCAGGTGACGATCGGACTTGTCTCGGTGAGCCCGTAGCCCTCGTACACCGTGATACCCACCGATGAGATGAACTCGGCAACCTCGGTTGATATCGCCGCACCGCCCGAGAAGGCGTACCGCAGTCGACCACCGAAGGCATCGCGGACTTTGGTGAACACGACCTTGTCAAAGAAGTCATGCTGAATGTCGACCCATCTGCTGCGTGAGTCCCGCTTGGCGAGTTGTTCGCGCTTGCGTGCGTTCGCGATTGCCGCGTCGAACATCTTCTTTTTGATCCCGCCCTCGGCGTCCATCATCTTCTGGAGTCCGTCGTACACCTTGTTGAAGACGGTTGGAACCGATACGAGGATCGTCGGCTTGATCTCGGGCATGTCACGTGTGAGTGTCCTGGCCGATGTGAGACCCGTCGATGCACCGAAGAAGATGAGGGCATGGAGTTCCACGGTCTGCCCGAAGGAGTGTGCCCATGGAAGGAACGATGCCGATCGATCGTCCTCGGCGAGTGGGAAGATCACCGAGAGGGCATTGATATTCGATGCGAAGTTGCCGTGCGAAAGCTGAACACCCTTCGGATTCCCTGTCGTGCCTGATGTGTAGATCAAGCCGGCGAGGTCTGAGCCATCGACAACGGCAACGGGGGCTGGTTGCTCTGCGCCTCTGGTGAGCAGCTCGGTGTAGTCGATGGCCTTGCCGCCCGCTGGATCATCGATCACCACAATCGTCTTGAGATCCGGGAGTTCGGTAAGTACTTCGTCCACCTGAGCCCTGATGCCATCCGTCGCGGCGAAGAGCACCTTCGCGCCAGCATCCTTGAGGATGTACACCCACTCCTTCTGTGTCTGTGCCTCATACATGGGGACCCAGGCCGCTCCGAGGGAGTACGCGGCGTAGGCGCCAACTGCCCATTCGATTCTGTTGTCCGAGATGATCGCAACGCGATCGCCGTTGCCGATTCCCAGGGAGGCGAGTCCGCCGCGCGCATCATCGATCGCTTGCCCGAACTCGGTGTACGTCATCCAGTCCCAGTCACCGTCTTCGCCTCTGCGCCCGAAGAGCGGGTTGTCGCCGTACGCCGCGACGCTGTTCTTGTACAGATCTACGAGGGTTGCTATCTCTGAGGCCACATCGTCCCTTTCCTTATGTGAAGAGAACACTAGTGCCGCAGCTAACCAGCGGCGATATCCTGCATTACATGGATGGAGCAGAAGACCTCGGCAGACTGATCCGCGAGTCGCGGCTCAAACAGGGTATGTCCCTCGGGCAACTCGCATCGGCGGTCGGTCGGTCATCGTCGTCGGTTCGTCGATGGGAACGCGGCGAGGTTGCACCTGCAATCGGGATCGTCCCTGAACTTGCCCGTGTACTCGACATCGACGAAGGGGCGCTGAGGGATCTTCGCCCTGGTCACGTCGAACCGGGTGGCGAATCACCCACTGCCGAGTACATCGAGACGTCGAAGCCCCTCACGATCGAGGATGCCGTTTCTGTCGCTGATCCGCTTCCTGCGGATTCGTCTCGGCCGGTCGAAGTCGAAGGGGATACCGTGCGGCCTGTTGGGCTCGTCGGAGATCTTCGGCAGACGGTCTTCGGTCAGAAAGATTCATGGATCGGCTGGGCACGAGGGCTCCTCACTGTATTCGTACTTGTCACCATGCTGGTGATCCTGATCTGGGCGCTTGGCGGTCTCTTCGAGGCGCTCGGTGACGTTTGGGACTCCTTCGACGCAGGTGGTTGACCTTCGGTTCGGGTCAGGTGATCAGTCCTCGCAAGATAAGAGCAGATGCTGCGAGGGCAGACAAGACCAGAATCGCCACACGGACTCGCTCTACCGGAACACGATCCTTGACCAGCGTCGACACGACGTAGCCAAGTCCCACAGCGGGGAGAAGAACGACAGCGACCCGGAGATCGGCGCCATCGAGATGGCCGGTGCCAAGCCGGAACACGATCGAGAGGCTCAGTCCAAGGGTGAAGACAGCCGCAAGTGTTGAGCGGATCGTTGTTGCTTCAGCACTCGAATACAGCAAGGCAATGGGTGGTCCGCCGATGGATGCAACGACACCCGTTGTCCCGGATGTGACCCCCGTGATGAACTTCGTGGTTCGTGTTCTTCTTACGTGGAATCCCGTTGCAATCGCCCCCACGGCTGCAAGCACGACGATCCCTGTGAACATGTCCAGGACCGTTTGAGACGCAATGGCAAGCAGGGTCACTCCGATGATCGCGCCTGGAACTCTTCCGACGATGATCCACCAGAAGCCGTGGAGCTCGATCGATGATCGCTCCCTCCAGGCGATCAAGATGGACAGCGGGAGCGCGGTGAGAAGCTGTGGTTCCGGGGCGAGCTGTGGATCGATAAGAAGAAGGATCGGCACCGAGATCATGGCAAAGCCAACCCCGACGGTTCCCTGCACCACCGCAGCGCCCAAGGTCACGGCGAAGGCGACAAGCCATAGGATCGGAGACATTACGCAACGGTACCGGACAGTAAGCGAGCGCCTCCTTCGTGGCCGATATCTGTGCAGCGCCACGTCGGCACCCGTGTGTGGAACGGCAGAAAATGGTATCGCACCTGTGATGGCGGGCCGATGACTTGTGCTGTCTGTGCCCTACCTTTGGGGGATGAAGAAGGCCATGTTGCTGCTATCCGTTCTTGCCGTGATCGCTGCAGGTTGTTCGAGTGCAGCTGACGATCCAGAGCTCGTCGGGATCCGTGCCTCCTCTGACCCCGCCGTTGGTGATGCTCGCTTTCTCTTTGCGGTGTCTCAGATCGATGGTGTCCGCCGTGGCGGCCCGGATGAAGCAGTCTCGATCGTTGCGACATCGCTCGATGCTCCTGAGGTCTCGCTTGAGACCGATGCGATCTTCGAGTGGGTTGTCCCCGACGGCTTTGGGCTCTATCGGGCCGAGCTGCCGTTCGATCGTGCAGGTCTCTGGGAAATCGATTTCACCGTGTCTACAGGCGAGATAACTCAGCCCTTCCTCGTTGATGTCCAGGCCGAACCGACGACCGTATCGGTCGGTGATGCAGCACCGATCCTTGACACGCCGACGATCCCTGACACGCCGATCGAGGATCTCACGACGGATGGTGACCCGCTCTTGACCCTCTACGACACGTCGCTCGGTGAGGCGATCGGGAACGGTCGACCGACGGTCGTGATCTTCGCCACACCGGCCTATTGCACCTCAGCGGCCTGTGGTCCGTTACTGCAGCAGACGAAGGATGCCTCAGCAACTTATCCCGACGTCGACTTCGTTCACATTGAGGTGTACGAAGGCTTCAACGAGCCGGATTTCGCACCCGACACTGATCATCTGGTGCCTGCCGTCGTGGCATTCAACCTTCCATCGGAACCGTGGATATTCGTTATGGATGAAGACGGCATGATCATTGCACGATTCGAGGGTGTTCTCGGTGAAGGTGAACTCGAATCTGTTCTCGAGAGCTGACACGGTGATGATGTGAGACGGCTGCATTCAGGTGTCGTCCTTGTTATCGGACTCTCGATATTTGTCCTCGGCTGCTCTGCAGGACCTGACGATGGGAACACGATCGAAGGTGTGGTTGTCGAGGTCGCTGGAGATATCAGCACCGTCGAGACGTTCGTGATCCTTGATACAGAGGGCCGCAATCATCAGTTCACACCGGAGGTTGGTCTGTTGTACCACGGCGGTCCCCTCTCTCATTTGAGGGAGCACATCATCACCGGTGTGCCGGTCATCGTCACCTTCACAACCGGCGCTGAAGGCGAGCTGATCGCAGTCGATGTGATGGATTCGACCCGCTCAGGCTGATTCCACCTGGCGGCCTCAGGTCGCGAGTAGCTCGGGGTCTGGCTCGAGGACGGGCGGCCGTGACAGCACATACGACAGCCACACGACCGATGCTCCACCAAGAAGTCCTGCTAATGCCACCATGCCGACCATATCGGTAACGGTGACCGTGGCGGTGCCCTCAGCGATCGTCCCGACGACCGTTACGCCGAGGGGGAACACAACGATCCCGATGACGGCACCGACGGTTGCACCCACCGGTGCGATGATCCAGAGAGAGTTCGCTGCTGCGTCAGGGTCGATAACCCGCGCCACGGCCTTGGTGGCAATGGCAAGGATGGTTCCAACGGCGATCCCGGCGAGCAACGTCATCGACCAAAGTGCTGAAGCAGATATCGAGAACACTGGTTCGACGCTTCCAGTGTCGAACGCAGGATCAAGGGAAGAGACACCGCCCATTCCCGCAACGAATAGGAAGATAGCCAGGGCGCCAACCAGCCCTGCTATAGCGCCGATGACCATTGATGCGCCGTAGTTCGCTTTCATGACGGGGATTGTACCCGAATCGCGAGCGGCAACAATTGTGCATCTCCCTCTGGGTGTGGCAGGTCCCCAAAAGCTCAGACGCCGGAAGGTCTCCAGGTCCTACTGGTCGCAGATATCAGGTGCGTAGATGCCAACGACACGATCGCTGTCTGTGGTCCCGTTGACGGGGCCCCACAGCAGGAGGATGCCTGAGCTGGCGCTCCGGACCTCATAGATATCGCCGAGATTGGGGTGTGTCGCGAATTCGACTGTTTGGCTGGAGTAGATCTCCTGGAGATCGGCGATCGTGTCCCCGATCTTGAGCCCGCTCAGCGACTCAAGAAGTGATGCCTCGTGTGAGAGGTCGTCGCTGAACGTGAGGTCCTGGCGATATCCGCTGAAGACCTCCTCCCCAGACGGCTTCGTGACGATCGCCGCGAGCGGTCCGAAGAAGACCACACGCTCGAGGTCGCCCTCACAGACCCCGTACTGATTCGTCGAGGACTGCCATCCCGTGTCCTTGGTCGACTGGCCGAAGCTTGCAACCAGGCGACCGATCGCCGTGTCGGCAGCCGTCCCGAAGTCGATATCGGCGATGTCGTTGTCGTTGACCCGGATACCGTCGGTCTTGAACTTGAGATCATCGACCGCGATCGCTGGCTCGACAGGCGGGTAGGCATCCGCGGGAGGAACGGTTGTCGTTGTTTCCCCTGGACCCGTCGTTGTAGTTGCACCATCGGCAGTTGTAGTCGTCACACCCTCTCCGAGGGTCGTCGTTGTGGTTGCACCAGCCTCTGTGGAACCCTCCTCATCGTTGCCGAGGAGTTGGAACACTGCGACCGACAATGCAACAAGGAGTAGCCCGATGATCAGGCCTGTGAGCAAGGGTGAACCTGGTGGCTGAGCCGGTGGTGTCGTTGGAGGTTCCATGGGTGGGATCGGTTCGTTACCCGAAAGCCCGCTGAGATCCTCGTAGGGGTCGGTCCAGCCGGGAGGGTTCGCGTATGGGTCCTGTGGATCGCTCACGTGTCATTCCTGGTCGTGGGTAGGTACATTCTACGGTCTATCGGCCCTGGACTGATGCCTCTTCGATTGAGGCGTCCTCAGTCGGGAGGCTCCTCCCGTACTGTTCGATGAGAACCTCGTCGAATGAGGCGGTCGCCACGAGGATCGACTGACCCTTGCTGGAGCGAGTCAAACGAACCGGTATCTCAAGTCGGTTTACGGATTCGAGGTCGATACCTCGAATACTCCATGCCAGATTGACGGCATCGGTTAAGCCGAGTTGATCATCGAGAATGAATGTATCTGCGAGACTCGCGACCGATGCGGTGAGGTCGGAGGGCGAATCGAACTCCTTGAGCTTCTGGAACAACTGAAGGATGACATCCTGCTGGTGCTGGTTCCTCTGGAGATCCGATGCGCCTGGTACCGATCTCCACGATCCGTTGACCTTCTGCTGAGTGTGGCGGGACCGTACCCAGGCAAGTGCCTGTTCCCCTGATGCGTTCGTGCATCCTGCGGGCAGATCGAGCTCGGCCTTTTCGTCCCGCACCTGGTATTCGAGACATATCTCAACGCCACCTACGGCATCGATGATTTCCTCGAAGCCGTCGAATTCGAACAATGCAAAGTGGTCCACCGAGATACCAGTGAATTGCCCGACCTCGTAGGCGAGAAGTGAAGGTCCGTTTATGCCCTTCGAATCACAGCCGTGGATCAGTGCGTTGATCCGGCTCTGACCGCCGGTGCAGAGGTTGTCGACGTACAGATCTCTTGGCAGTGACACCATGAACGGATCCGCATCGTTCGTCGGGAGCACGAGGTACAGGATGACATCGGCTGCACCAGAGACCGTGTCTCCCCCGATGAGGAGAAAGGACTCGTATGCCTGCGTGGGCGAAGTTGTTTGTGGTGTGTTGAACTCAGTATCGGGATTCGGATCAGCAGCGCCCCCTCCGGAGTCATCTGTTGTGGCTGCAGCTGCCTGGGCATCGATATCAGCTACCGCCTCGGGAGTGAACTCCGCTGTTTCGACGGATCTCCATGAGTTGAGCAGGTTCACACCTGTGAAGAGCCCGTAGGCGAGGAGGAGACCGAACCCCAGAGCGAGCGCCCGTACCGCTGCGGGTCGCACGAGCGACGGTGCAAGTGGTGCTGAACCCGTCGAGCGATTTCGCACATATCCCAGCACCGGTGCGCCGGCTGCATCGAGCTTCTGGATCGCATCTGCCACCAGCTGTGATTGAGCAGAGTCGGAGAGTACAAGAATCGTTCCGTCAGCATGTCTGCCAAGTTCGGGTGTTGCATCGGACCAGACGATCGGCGGGACATCGATAAGGATGAGATCAGCGTGTTCTGACACGGTATCGAGAGCGTCGGCGACCAGCAAACCCGAGAGATCGTCCACGTTGGACATGTCAGCGCCGGAGGGCAACATCGGGAATCGTGTGCCATCCTCAAGAGCCCACATTCGTGTTGCCTCGCTCAATGTGGCTTCGCCTGCGGCGACTTCAGACAGACCGGGTGTGTTGCCAGAAGACAAGAACCGGCTGATCCCGTTGGGCGAGGAGTCCGCATCGATCAACATCACCCGTCGGCCAGCCCGTGCCGCCGCGATCGAAAGGTTGAGCGATACCGTCGAAGATCCCTGACCGGGTGTTGGTGAGCTGACCAGGATCACACGGCCGGTCGTGGTCCCTTCGATCTCACGCAACAGTCCTGTGTATCGGTCGGACATATCGCCATTGGACAGTGCCGGTGCGGGTCCGGACTCGTCTGGTGGGATAGCACCAAGGAGCGGGAACGACTCGAGCACGGAACGAAGACTTGGTGGTGTGCGCAGCCTTGTGACGAGGTACCAGACACCTCCCGAAGCGGCTCCTCCGGCGATCCCTGCAGCGACGACGCCGAAGTTGGTGTTGCGAGCAACGATCACCGCTGTGAACACCGCAGTGCCCGCAACGAGTGCGAGCACATTCGCGAGTGTGAATATCGAGCGGAGGCGGCTACTCGATGGTTGGCCGTTATTGGTGTCCGTCACGAGTCCTCGTGTCAGTGGTGGTTTCAGGATCAATCGGTAATGCTACGACGCACTTTCCATACTTCACGTGCATCAACTCGTCGGGCAAGGTGAAGGGGAATAGATCCCTTCGACGATACCGTCGAGGTCGGAACTCGTGACAGGGCCCCACAGCAACAACTCACCCCCCTGGACGAGTCGGAAGTGGTTCACCGAGTCGATGACTTCGAACGATACCGTGTACGAAGGGTAGGTGTTGATGAGATCCTTGACGGTATCTCCGATAGCGAGACCGGACAGTGTGGATATTCCAAGGACTGTGTCGGAATGTTCTGTGGTCTCGTTGCGGAACGACACGAAAGTCGCATCCGGGTCGTGGCCATCGAAGATGGCTCTCAGATCTCCCCACTGGAGCCAGTAGCTCTCCTCTGGTTTGCAGACATCATCGGTTCCTGTTGCGTTGGCCGTACCGAAACTGGCAGTCAGAACGCCGGCAACATCAGCAATGGGCATTCCCAGATCGAGAGGTCCGATACCTGAGGCCTTGAGAGGCAGTTCCGCAGCATCAAGGGCATCACCCTTTGGTGGCCAGGCGTCGGGAGGAGGGGCCACAGGGGCAGGGATAGTCGTTGTTGGTGTGGAAGCATCTGTCGACGTGGTCGAGTCAGGGACTGTCGACGTTGGAGCGACTGTTGTTGGTGAAGCCACGACCGTCGTGGGGATCGGCGAGGAATCGCCATCGAGGAAGATGAACAGCCAAACGGCGGCGGCGACGGCAGCGATCAATATCGGCACCACCCACACCATCACTCTGCGAGAGTCGGCAGTTTCTTCGGTCCAGTCGTCGAACGCGAAGTTGTCGGTTTTCCCTGCGATGGTTGGAGGAGGTGCGACTATGGGTATTGGAGCTATCTCCTCTATCTCCTCTGTCACCTGGGAGTCATCGTCAACGGTGAGGTCTTCAGTGGTGTCCTCTGTGTCGTCCGGGTTGCCCTCATCGGTCTCGGGATCACTGAGGTCGGATGGGGAGGTGTCCACCTCAGAGGCGGCGTCGTCTGTCAGAAGCGGCACGGGGGGAACGATGGGTATCTCGCCGGTTGCATCATCGTCAGCGGTCCCGACCTCGGGAGCTTCCGTCGGGATCTCGCTCGTGATGGTGGTATCGATCCATGGTTTTCCACACGTTGGGCAGAGAGTCTCGTCGGCCGGTCGTGCGGTACCGCAGTGCACACAAACGGGAAGGCGTGAGGAAGTCTTGCTCATGTCTCAAGGTTACGGCCGACTTCCCATACACGGTGTCAATCATCAGATAGCAGACATCAGACAGCAGACAGCAGACAGCAGACAGCAGACATCAGATCCCAGATAGCAGACGGCAGACGGCAGACAACAGAGTTCAGGCCACGGAGTTCAGGGAGCACAGTTCGGACAGGACGGGCAGCTGGCGCTCAATGTCCCTGGCGTTCGTCGATCTGACATCTGACATCTGACATCTGGGATCTGATGTCTGCTATCTGGGATCTGATGTCTTTCCGCTACATATCTTTGCAGGGGCGGACGTTGGCTTCGACGGTTGCTCGTGCGAGCTCTTTCAACATGGCTTCCCGTGCGTTCTGCCATGGTTCGTGAAGGGCGCAGAGATCGAATTCGGGACAGGGGATTCCTCGCTGGACGCATCCCTGGTCCTCGATCCTGCCTTCGATCGCTTCGATGACCTCGAGAATGCTGATCTTGTCGAGTTCGGAGACGAGTCGATATCCACCGTTGGGGCCAGGGGTCGAGGTGACCCAGCCTGCCTTTACGAGTGGCGAGATAACCTGTGGGAGGTAGTGAGTTGTGATGTCCAGCTTGTCCGCAAGCCACTTCCCAGCGATGAGGTCGCCGTCGGAGTCGCCAATGCACCTGAGCGACTTCAGAGCCAGATCGGATTTCTTGGTCATTTCAAGACGCACGGACTGTTTCCTTAGACGATGAGTGTGCAATATACCCCGTGTGGCAACGTTTCTTTGCGAACTTCGTGAATTTGTCCCATATCGTCGCTCTTCGGTGAGGGTTCGTAGCCATGTGGCGGTGGCTATTGGGACGCCTTGAGATAGGCAGCCACATCAGCGATGTCCCGATCGTTTAGCCACGGGCTGCCACCCTTCGGTGGCATTTCGATCTGCATGGTGTTGTCGGGGTCATCCGCTGCGCGTCCCTGCTCTATGAAGTTCGCGAGCTCGCTCTGCGTGTTGAGCATGACGAACTCAGATGGTGCCAGCTGGTTTCCGAGACCATCGAGTCCGAACAGATCGGATCCGTGGCACGAGGAACAAGCGTTTCCGTATATCTGTCCGCCAGCAACAGGCTGCCCCATACCCGTAAATGGCTGTGTACTTGCTGAACTCCCGGACGCAGCTACATCGCCAACACAGGCGCCCAGAAGCATTGCGAGCGATGCTGCGAACAACGTGATCCTGCAGCGAAGCTTGATTGTCTCAGCGGTGTTGGGTCCGTCGATAGTCAAGATGCTACGGGTACACCGATCGTCTCGCCGATGTTGGCTTCCGCCAGTTCGATGATCAACGCTTCACGCGCCTTCGTCCAGGGTCGATGAAGTGCACACACATCGGTCACGCCGTGGCGTGGTCCGAGATGGATACACCGGCTGATGTCGATGGGGCCCTCCACCGCTTCCACGAGGTCAAGCAGCGTGATGGTGTGGAGATCGGTGGAAAGGCTATATCCACCCTTCGGGCCCGATGTGGACGCGACCCACCCTGAGCGTGTGAGCGGGGCCATTACATGGGGAAGGTAGTGGGTGGTTATCCCCAGTTGTTCAGCAAGATCGGCCCCGTTGATCCGCTGGTCGTCGCTCATGGCCATGGCCGATAGAGCTTGGAAAGCTAGGTCAGTTTTCTTCGTGAGTTCAAGTCGCACGATGGCCCCGCTCAAATATTCCTAAGTTCCGTACTATGCAATTGTAGCAATATTGTGCGCTGATGTCACAACAGATATCAGACGGCAGAACGTTGCACTACCAGACAACAGGTTTCCCGGACCATCTGGTGTCTGCGCTCTGCTGTCTGGCGTCTCGCCCTGGCTGCTCAGTTTCTCGTTCCCGCAATGGCTGCGATGCCTGCGAGACCGAGGTATATCGAACCGGCGATCAGGCGAGACGTTCTGGCTGCGGACGGTTTGCGACGGAACAGCGAGCCAACCGATCCACCGAGGATCGCATATATCGAGTCGGAGATCAGACCGATGATCACCAGAGTCAATCCGAGAACGAGCGTCTGCATGGAGGCGTTCGATGCCGACTGGTCAACGAACTGGGGAAGGAATGCGAGGAAGAAGATCGCGACCTTCGGGTTGAGAACGTTTACGAGCACACCCTGGATGAAGATCCGGCGCAGCGCGGTAGGTTCTGTGGCGTCCTCGGCGAAGACCGCATCGTCCGATAGGAGTGTCCTGATCCCGATCCACGCGAGATAGATCACACCCGCCCACTTGACCGCTGTATAGGCAGCAGCCGAGCTCGCGAGGAGCACGGTGAGGCCGGCGACAGCGGCAAAGACATGAACGGTAGAACCCAGGTTCACGCCGATGGCCGAGACGAGGCCCGCCCTGCGACCCTGACTCACGCTGCGCGTAAGGATGTAGATGACAGCTGGACCCGGTATGACCACGAGGGCGAGTGACGCCAGGGCGACGATGAGAAGTGTTGTGGCCTCGGGCATGGCGAGTAGGTTACCTCGTACCATTTGAGCTACAGGCCTGGAAATGTCCACCCACCACCACGGGAGCAGGTATGGCGAACACGACGTCGCAGGAGTACGAAGACTGGGTGATCCCGTCGATATTGGTCGGCGTGGTCGTTGTGATTCTGCTGGGACTACTCGCTTTCGTCAGCATCCGGGACGCATCGAGCGACGACACATCGGTTGCGGGTCAGCTCGAGACGTGGTCAAGATGTCTACGGTCCGAGGGTGCTCCTGTCCCTCTCGTCGAATCGCTCAACGATGGAGGTTTTCGGATCACCGTTGATGCTTCGGTGCTGGAATCCGATTCCGGATTCGACTCCGTTTTGAGTGCCCTGGCGGCGTGTGTTGATGAGTCGCCGGACAAGGTTCAGGACGTCATCGAGAAGATGTCAGCCTTCGACGAACTCTTCTCGATGCAATCCGATCACCGTTCGACCGTGTAGCGGTACCACCCTTCAACGCTACGCCCCGACTCACCTGACATGCGACAAGACAGCACACCAGTGGGTGGCGGATGGGTATCGCAAATTGGCCACGACGTGGGGGTAGGCACGAGTAGTGCGTACCGTCCGCTTGAGAAAATGGGTTCACAAAACCCATGGCCTGTGTGATATTGAGGTGCACGCCTCGGATAGGTGGATCCGAAATGCACTGGTTACCTGGCCATGTGTCCATTGCGTGAAACGACCGTCTACCTCCTGGAGGAGTTTGGATGACGACCGGGTCGAAGCCGCGGAAGGCAATTGTCAACAAGGCAGCGCGCGAGCGCGAAGATGCCAAGGACAGAATGGATAGGGACACCTTGTCGCGATCCATCAAGGATCGTGACCGTTCCAAACTCACGGATGATCGTGGTCGGTTGACTACCGACCTCGTGAGTCAGTACCTCACCTCGATCGGCGAGTACGAGCTCCTCACCGCTGAGAACGAGGTCGACTACGCCCAGAAAATCGAAGCGGGGCAGACAGCCCAGGAACGGTTCGATGCGGGCGACTTCTCGACGAAAGTCGAAGAGCTCATGCTCAAGCGCCAGATTCGGCGTGGTGGCGAAGCCAAGGATGCGTTCCTGACCGCGAACCTGAGGCTTGTTGTTGCGAACGCTCGTCGGTATGCCAACACATCCGGTATCGACTTTCTCGACCTCATTCAGGAGGGCAACCTCGGGCTGATTCGCGCCGTTGAGAAGTTCGATTGGCGCAAGGGATTCAAGTTCTCGACATATGCGACCTGGTGGATTCGTCAGGCGATCACTCGTGCGATCGCTGATAAGTCCCGCACTGTGCGTATTCCTGTTCATCTCCACGACACGCTTGCCGCTGTTCGCGCTGCTCAAGCTTCCCTCAAGGCCGAACTCGGCAGAGATCCGAAGCCTGAGGAGATCGCGGAAGAAGCTGGCGTCGAAGTATCGAAGGTCGAACTCGCTCTCGCCGTTGCTGACACGGTGTCTCTCGAGCAGCCGATCGGTGAAGACGGTGCCCAACTCGGTGACTTCATCGAGGATGAGGATGCGGTCGATCCGGTTCGTGTCACTGAGGAACTCGACATCGCGAACTCACTGAGGAAGTCGATCGACCGGCTTCCCATGCGTGAGGGACGAATCCTTGCACTGCGATACGGCTTCTATGACGGAATCCCGCGCACGCTTGAGGAGATCGGTGAAGAGTTCAATCTCACCCGTGAGCGCATCCGCCAGCTCGAAAAGCTTGCCTTGTGTCGACTACGTCACCCGAGCTTTGGGATCCGCGAACAGGATCTCATCTAGAGCTGTTCGGTCACCAGTAGCGACGTCCTGGTAGCAGATATCACCGCCAGGCGAACTTCTGCCCCTTTTGCACTGCGCACACAACCACTACGATATTCGTATGCGAATTCGGGCCCTGGTTGGAGAGACAACCGAGATCGTTGGTCCAGAGACCACGATCCTCGATGTTGCCACCATGATGGTCGAACGCAGCACGGGTGCCGTAGCAGTCGTGGACCGTACCGGGCTGATCGGTATCTGTACTGATCGTGACATGGCCCGTGCCGTAGCTGGCGGTCGAGACCTCACGACACCAGTCGCTGAGTGCATGACGCCCTCGCCCGACGTGGTCGGTCCCGATGTACCCGTAGTCGAGATCGCAACGTGGATGCTCGAAACGGGGTACCGCCATCTTCCTGTGGTCGAGGATGGGGAACTCCTGGGTATCGTCGATTCCCGCGACGTCCTCTGGGCACTTGTACCGAAATAGCAGAAACAGATTCCAGACATCAGATACCAGATGTCGGCTGTCAGCTGTTTGTCCTGATCCAGACGAGTTTGAGGTCGGTGACGTCGATGTCGTCCTTCTCGAGTCCGATATCCAGGTCCTCGATATTCCAGACCGCGTTATCCCACTTCGCTGTTGCGAGTTCCACCTCCGCCTCGAGGTCGCGCTGGAGGTCTTCGAACAGGTCCCGCTTCGCCTGGATCCTGCCCTCCGCCTTTGCAAGCCGGTTCTGGACGGTGCGCTGACTCGACCGTGAAGATCTGGGCTTGCGACCAGAGAGAAGATCGAAGGCGAAACCCATCAATGCATCACCGCGCTGGTCGTCGAGTTGTTGTTGTGCTGTGTCAGCGGAGCGGACGGCCGATTCATAGTCTCGTCGTGCTGATCTGATCCTCTTCTCGAAGCGTTGAGTGACCTTTGCGACTTCTGTATCGATTCTGTCTTCTGCTGCGAGTGTGCATCGAGACTCGAAGGCTTCGCGACCTTCTCCAGGACGGGAAACCAGCTTGAGGTCCTTGTTCCTCATGATCGTCATCGATCTGTTGGTATCGAGTTCCCTGGCAACCATTCGCGAGACACGATCGAAGTACGGGGCATTGGATAGCGGAACATCGGTATCGGCGAACGGGATCTCAGGGGAAGGTTCGGTAAAGTCCCGGTCATCGTGATCGACCACGATGAGGTTCCCTGCGTCGGGTGGATCGGTGAGGGGGTACAGGACCGACTCCCACGTTTCGGTGTGGTCGAGTCCGATTCTGGCCTCATCGAAACGTGTTGACACGGTGAGCGCGATCGCCGCCCGGTATTGCCGTCCGGCCTCGTCATAGTTGACCATCGACGTCCAGGTAGCGGCAGGGTGAAGTGCAACGGATGCGATGTCAGAGGCGACGACCGGTGGGGAAACGGTCGTCGTGATGGTGGGCGATTCTGCTGGAGGGGGAGACGGCGCGGTCCGGGGACGGTCCGGTGTCACAGTACGAATCTCTTCCCTTGTCATGGGTCCCCGCAGGTAGGACATGGCCCAACGTGTCGTGAACACCCGCGGTTGTTTCGCCCTGGTGCTGTGAAGGACGAACGTCCTCTTTGCGAGGGATGAGATCGCGGCATCGATCTCCGTGATGTCGACATCGCCGCTGACAGATGTGAGCGCCTCGAGAATGCGCGCCTTGTCACGTTCGGTCTGCAACCTGCCAATACACCATGTGCCAGCGTTCGACATGGCCTTGTAGTCGAGATCGACGGGGTTCTGTGTTGAGAGCAGCAGCCCGACTCCGAAGGCCCTGGCTTGTTTCAGTAGCGTGAGGATCGGCCGTTTCGATGGTGGTTCAGCCGTGGGAGGTACGAATCCGAACACCTCGTCCATGTAGATCAGGGCTTTCAGTTCGCCGCTTCCTGGCTGGGAGCGCATCCAGGTGATGACCTTCGACAGGATCATCGTGACGATGAACTGCCGTTCGGC
>JAMBLJ010000246.1 GCA_023336815.1 Actinomycetes bacterium | reverse complement strand
GCCATCTGTGTCGTCGATAGGTTGCCGGTCGAGGCCCCACCGCCGATTCGTTCGTCGATTCGATCGGTGAGTTCGACGCACTCGCCAACGGATCTTGCGCTCGCGCCGGTGCGGCCAGCGAACACGAAGAGCCCATCAGATGTGGCGTCATCGCCGTCACCTACGGGATCCTGGACATAGAAGTTGTCGAATCCAACGGCCGTGACAACACCGGTCGTGGTGACCGTCTGTCCCGCGTATGGTGAGAGGTGACCTGCTCCTTGAATCTCGTAGATTGGGACTTCATCGGCTCCGGAGGCAGGGCCAGCCAGGACGATGGTCGCCATCATCGTGGCTAACGCAAGTCCCAGCGCGAAGCTTCGCCGAAAGTTGAGGACGGTTGTTGTCATGCCGCTCATACCCCTTACATAGATAGAGATGGATCTCGGCCCAGTCCGAGTTACCTGCCACAATCTAGTAGGTACCCGTCGCGGTACCGCGCCGTAGTGGGATGGCCACTAACTGTATCTTTCGCGACCTTGCAATACCGATGTACCGGTGAGGACGAGTCGACGAAGATCGCGAACCACACCATGGAGACGCAGCCGCAGCATGTTCGGCGGAACCCATACGGCCGGTAGCATCGACCACCCCTTTTGACTATCCAGGAGACGGTGTGGAACTCGGACTCACAACTTTCGCGGAGCTCATCCCCGGTGCGGGCAACAAGAAGCCTGATCCTGGCATCCGACTTCGTCAGGTGATCGAAGAGGCCGTTCTTGCCGAACAGGTAGGCCTCGATGTGTACGCGATCGGAGAACACCACCGGCCAGACTTCGCAGTTTCCGCTCCTTCGGTCGTGCTCGCCGCGATCGCCGGCAGGACGGAACGGATCCGACTCAGCCCCGCAGTCACGGTCCTGTCATCAGACGACCCGGTTCGCGTCTTTCAGCGATTCGCCACACTCGATCTGATATCGAACGGACGAGCCGAGCTCCTCGTCGGCCGGGGCTCCTTCGTTGAATCGTTCCCTCTGTTCGGCTACTCATTGAACGACTACGAGGAACTGTTCGCTGAGAACCTCGATCTGCTGCTCGCCATCAGAGACAGCGAACGGGTCACCTGGTCGGGCCAGTTTCGTGCTGCCCTCGATGATCAGGGCGTCTATCCGCGGCCACAGCAGAGCCCGCTTCCGGTGTGGGTCGGCGTGGGAGGCACGCCTCAATCGATCGTGAGGGCAGCCACCCGCGGACTCCCCGTGACCCTTGCGATCATCGGTGGTAGTCCCGAGCGCTTCGGCGTTCTCGGGGAACTATTCCGACGGACACTGGCTGACTCTGGATTCGATCCCCAGCAAGTACCCCTTGCCGTGCATGCGCACGGGTTCATCGCTGATGATTCGGACGTGGCAGCCAACACGTTCTACCCGTCATATGCCGCAGCGATGACGCGCCTGGGCGAGGAACGGGGATGGGGACCAATGACACTTCCCCAGTTCGAAGGAATGCGTAGGCCTGAGGGGTCACTGGTGCTTGGCAACCCTGAGGAGGTAGCGACCAAGATCCTTCGTTGGAAGGAGATCCTCGGTATCTCGAGGTTCATGCTCCACGTCAGCGTCGGCACGATGCCACACAACCAGGTGATGCGCTCGATCGAACTGCTCGGAACCGAAGTTGCACCGCTCGTACGCAAAGGCTGAGTGACCTCCGTCTCCATCACCTATCCTCGCTCGCAACGACGACACACGACTCCCTCGATCGAAGGATG
>JAMBLJ010000245.1 GCA_023336815.1 Actinomycetes bacterium | reverse complement strand
GGGAATCGAACCCGCCAGGGAACTCTCGCCCCCTCATCGGATTTGAAGTCCGTGACGTCCACCAGGCACGCAGTCGCCTCCGCTGACGAGAATACCTGTGTAGCGCGATTTATCCGTCAGATCCCATCTGCCGCATCCGTCCCAAGTAAGCCGAATAGTCGACATCGTTCTGATCGGCATACGCAACAGCGAACTCCGAGATCGCATCACCGAAGACGTCCCCCGTCCCGATGTATCCAGCGATAGCCGCCGAATCGCCACTGCGTGCGTGAGCTCGTGCAAGGACGCTGCCGCATACCCTTGCATATTTGATCATGTCGTCCTCATCAAGATCTCCGACGTCCACCGAGGCCTTCATATCTTTGTATTGGCGCACGTAGTACTCATGGCCCGTATCCGCTGTGATCCAACCCAACATGATGTCGCTCGACGCCTGCATCATCCTCTGACCTTCAACAACCCTCTGGCCGGCGTGGGTGTAACTCGACGCCCCGAACTCGTCCTCGAGAACCGAAGCCTCAGCTTGCTTCACCTGAAGGAACAGGATGTCCTCGGGATCGTTCCCCTCGAGCATGACGATGAAACAACGGGTCCCAACACTGCCGACACCAACAACTTTCAATGCAACGTCGATGATGTGGAAACGATTCACCACCGTCCGGATCGAGTGGGAGACAGTGGAATCGTACGTCGAGAGGGCCTGCTCGACGATATTCGTCACCTCGCCCACATCCGCGGCGAACTCGGGAGAACGAATCGGAACCACAAAGGGCGAGTCGTCGGCTATCCGATACCGACCGTTAACCCGTTCACCAAGCTTGCCAAGCACATGGCTGCTGTCCTTCCTTTCGGCCTTGCGAACTAGCTTGGAAGCACGTTTCGCAGCCTTCGTCCTCCCCTCATCTTGGAGATAGTCGAGTACATGCTGGCCACTGATGTGGGAATACCAGACGTCGAGTACAGGCTCTTGGGCGAACTTCTGCATTGAACGCTGATAGGAACGCACCGCAGCGAGTGCCGCCTTCGTTTGATGTTTCTCCTGGAACTCGTTGTCCCTACCTGCGATCACGAATGAGGCAGCGAGCCGTTTCATATCCCACTCCCACGTGGCGAGGAGGGTCTCGTCGAAGTCGTTGACGTCGAAGACGAGAGATCGCTCGGGCGAGCCGTACCAACCGAAGTTCGAGACATGGGCGTCCCCGCAGGCCTGGACGAGGATGTCGGTGCGGGGCGTCGGCGCCAGGTCATGAGCCATGAGCTTGGCGCCGGCGCGGTAGAACGCGAATGCGCTCTCCGCCATGCGTTGACGTCGAATAGGTATCAGGCCCGATAGACGGCCCTCTTCCTGGGAGAGGAGGAGGTCGACAGCATTGAACGAATCTGGCCGCGAGAACTCAACATGTGACGATCGAGGTACCGCCTTGCGTAGAGACTTTCCCGCGTTCATCCGTTCATCGATCGTCGGCACCCTGAGCCCTTCTGTCGCCGAAACTCAGGCTACTTCGCACTGCCAACGACACACGAATCGCATTCCGGATCCGCCGACTCCTCACCGGTTGACTTGGTAGGGTCACATGTATGGCACTTTCGTTTCAGGTCACTTTCGACGCAGCAGATCCCTCGAACCTCTCGACGTTCTGGGCCGCCGTTCTTCACTACATCACGCAGCCCCCGCCCCCCGGCTTCGCAACATGGGAGGATCTTGCGCGTGAGGTTGGACTGCCGGAGGAACAGTTGGAAGACATCGCCGCGATCGTCGATCCAGACGAGACAGGGCCCCGGTTGCTCTTTCTGAGGGTGCCCGAACCCAAGACAGCGAAGAACCGGGTTCACCTCGATGTGCAAGCGACGATCCCGGGATCATCACCCGAGGAGCGGCGCAGCGCTGTCGATTCCGAGGTCGAACGAATCGTCGTACTCGGGGCAGTGAAGATCGCCGACTTCGACGAAGCCGCAGGAGTGTGGACCGTGATGAACGATCCCGAAGGGAACGAATTCTGTGTTCACTGAACTCCCGGGTTCACCGGTGGCGTCGCTATCCTCCCGGACCGACACTCCCAACCGAGGACGAACATGGCTGACGCATCACTGATGGTCTGGATCGATCAGGATCTCTGTACCGGCGACGGTATCTGTGAAGAGATCTCCCCAGACGTATTCCAGGCACGTGACGACGGATTGTGGGTCGTCAAAGAGACCGCATCCCACTGGGGTGCTGACATCCTGTTCGACGGAACGCAGGCACCCGATGGCTCGCGTGGGGTCGCCAGGATTCCGGAATCGCAGCTCGAAGTCGTGGTCGAGGCCGCGGAAGAATGCCCTGGCGAATGCATCATGATCGAACCCTTCGACCAGGGTGTCTTCGACAAACGCGGCGCGTAACGTCCGTTCGCCAACTGACCGGTATCAGCCAGAGATGTAGCTCTCGAGCTGATCGATCATGAACTTCTGCTCGTCGATAACGTGGCGCACGACGTCACCGATCGAGATCACTCCAACGAGCGCTCCGTCTTCGACAACTGGAAGATGTCTGATGCGCCGGTCGGTCATCACTTGCATACAATCGGTGACCGAGTCCGTCGGCGACACGGTCACCGGATCGCTTGTCATGATCTCCGAAACCTTCGTTTCCTTCGATCCCCGATCGAGCAGAATCACCTTTCGCGCATAGTCACGTTCAGACAGAATCCCTGAAAGCTCGCCCCCGGTTGTGACGACAAGTGCGCCCACGTTCTTGTCGGCCATGACCTCGAGTGCCTCGAAGACCGAGATATTCGCATCGATCGACCAAACGTCCTGACCCTTGGCATCGATGATGTTACGTACATTCTTCTGCATGTCTCCTCCTGGCCCCAACATACCAACTGCACGGCAGGACTGCACGAAGTACGATGCGCCAGGGCGACCAGGGAGCACTTCTCGTGACACAGACGACCTATGAACACCTGTACATCGACACTCACGGCCCGATCACAACGATCACACTCAATCGACCAGAGCGGTTGAACGCCTTGAGCATCGGGATGCTGGCAGAGCTCGAGCAGGCTGCCAGCCGCATCGGACAAACCGATACCAGAGTCGTCGTACTCACAGGACAGGGTCCTTCCTTTTCAGCTGGCATGGATCTGGCGACCTTCACTGATAGCGTCCTGTTCGACACGGACGCCGACCTTCGCTACGACGCCGCACAACTCGGAGGAAACGCAGCCGATGCGATCGAGGGCATGCCACAAGTTACGATCGCTGCTCTTCGCGGCAATGTCGTCGGCGGTGGGGTGGTCCTTGCGGCTTCCTGCGACCTGCGCGTTGCCGAAGCAGGGACGAGATTTCTGATCCCCGAGATCAACCTCGGGATTCCGCTGGCATGGGGTGGTATCGAACGACTGGTCCGCGAGGTCGGAGCAGCCCGAACAAGGGAGTTCGTCATGACAGGTCGACCGTTCTCGGCTGAGGAGGCAAGGGAGGCCGGCTTCGTCAACACGATCGTTCCTCAGGGCCAACTGGATCGTGCTACACATGATCTCGCAATCACCATCGCTGCGAAGTCGCGGTTCGCGATCACGACGACGAAGCGTCACGTTGCTGAGATACTGAGCGGTGACACAACAAGAGACGACGCGCTCGGGTTGCTCGCCGGCCTCGAGGACCGGGAGTCAGTGGAAAGACGCGATGAATACCTCCAACAGTTCCGCACTCGGACATGAGGTACCTCGACTCCAGGAACACCCGGACGTGTCTCCCCATGAGCGACGCGATAGTGGCGATGAGACAAGCGTTCGCCAGAGAAAGACAGATCCCCCAACGCCAGCTGCTCGGGTCATCGATGTTCATGCCAGGGAGGGTTGGGAAGACGTCAGGCATCAAGGTCGTGTCGACGACACCAGGCAACCCGGTTGGGATAGTCGTGGTGTTCGATCAAGAAGGCTCACCGTTGGGCCTTGTCGATGGACCAACGCTCACAGCGATCAGAACCGGTGCGGTCGCAGGGCTTGCGACCGACCTCCTCGCTCCTCCCGACGCCTCGACTCTCGCCATGCTCGGAGCAGGTGCCATGGCACCGGATCAGATCGCCGCAGTGAGGGAGGTCCGGCCAATCGATACCGTCGTCGTGTGGAGTCGCGACATCACCAAGGCCGAGCACTTAGCGGATAGCGTTGGTGGCGTGGCCACAGATGACGTAGCCCTTGCTGTCGGCGACGCTGCCGTCATCACCACTGCCACACCTGCAACCGATCCACTATTCGAAGATTCGATGCTTCCGCAGACGGTACATATCAATGCCGTGGGTTCCTACACCCCCAGCATGGTCGAAATCCCGTCCGAGTTCGTCCGCTCCGCATTCGTGGTCGTGGACGACTATGTAGCAGCTGCCGCTGAGGCTGGCGATCTGCTGCAAGCCGACCGGCGCCCCGACATCGACCTGACGGATCTTCTCGAATCGGGAGTACCCAATCATGGCGATCGAACGTTCTTCAAATCAGTCGGCATCGCCAGTCAAGACATCGCCGCGGCCGCGCAGGCTCTCTCGACAGCCACACGCCTTGGTCTGGGCGTATCTCTGTAGCCGTCAGATCCTGAGCGTTGCCGGCGTCCTGATACGCAACAACACGACCATGTCGAGCGCGAGCGGATCCGGCGATCCACAGATGGGGAGCCACTGCGCCCGGCCGCCGACACCGAAGGAGCGCATCATGCCCAGGCACACATTGTCAACCAATAGACAGCTTACGGACTCGACCGAACCGACCTGGATCGTTGACCTCCATCCATCCGTATCTGCTGATCGTGTTGCTCACGATCTGGTGGGATCAGTCGGAGGGCGATTGCAGTTCACGTATTCGCGCGTTCGCAACGGGTTCGCGTTCGCAGGGTCTGTGGTCGCAGCCGAGGTTCTCGCTGAGAACCCACATGTCAAGGACGTCACGCGAAGTCGGTAGCGCATGCAACTCGAATCTCAACCCCACAGGTTGGAGCGCGGGCCCATTGCCGGTCTGACGGCGATCGTATTACATCGTTCGACCGAGACCTCGCAAGAAAACTGTGCTCGAGAAATTGGTGAGTCGAATACTTGGCAATAGCGGCGTCCTACTCATGACACAAGCAACGCACCACCAACAAGGAGTTCAATTGTGAGACGCACAGCAATCACGGGAGCAATCGTCCTAGCGATATCAACAACGGCGGTTGTTGCCCTGGCTGGCACGGCACCATCGATGGATGCACCCGATCGAGTTCCCACGACGGTTCAGGGACAGCAGTTCGACACACCGGTTGTCCAGAACATGGAACGCACCCAGACAGTGTCGACCGTGTGGACGCGCGATGGCATCGCCCACGACCAGGACATGATCTGGGACCGTGACCAGGACATGGACACCACCCACAACCAGGACATGATCTGGGACCGTGACCAGGACATG
>JAMBLJ010000244.1 GCA_023336815.1 Actinomycetes bacterium | reverse complement strand
GCTCGGTCCTCGTGGAGGAGGTCATCAAAGTAGGCCAGATCAGCGATCTCCACTCCCGTGGCATCGACCGCAGCGAGTACGCGCTTTGCGCGTGGCTCGGTGAAGGGCTCTCTTAGGTCCAGTGTGTTTGCCACAGGATCCAGCATTGCCTCAGCCGGGACGTCGGAAAGGGACGGATGGAGCGCAGCAGACAGCTCTATTTGATCAGCCCCCAGTTCTGAAGCGAAGGCAAGCCATTCTTCAACGGCGAGATCAGGATCGGGGTCACGAAGTTCTCGCGGTGTCAACTCCTGGAGGGCCGCGGTAAGAACACCAATCGGCATGTTCACGGGTTGGAATGGCTTGGAATCACTCACGATGAGCCTCCTGAGTCGTCATGATCGATGGACACGGGCATCCGCTCTCGCGCTGACACGATCGCTGCTTCGAGAACCCGTTGGGTGCGAAGGGCATCTTTGAAATCGGGCATCGGTACGACGGGTGAGCGCCCACCGATCATCGACACGATGTCTGCTGCTTGATTCACGAAACTGTGCTCATAACCAAGCCCATGACTGTCCGGCCACCACGCTTCTGCATACGGGTGTCCGTCACCGCCTCTGGTCACATCGATAACAGTCCATCCGGCCGTCGCTCCTTCTCCACGAGCGTCGTAGTAGCCGAGTTCGTTCATCCTCTCGAAGTCGAACCGGATAGCTCCATCTTCACCGTGAATCTCAAACCGGTTTGCGTTGTGGTACCCGGTGGCGAGTCGAGTTGCCTCGAAGGAGGCGAGTGCTCCTCCGGCCATCCGGCCGAGGAACAGCACGGCGTCATCAACGGTGCTCTGGCCCATTCCGGCGTCCGTCCCTGCTCCTGTACCAGCGATTTCAGCTCCGGCGGTCCCACCGATGAGAGCGCGCTGCTCTATGAACGTATGCTCGATGGCGCCCTCAACCGAAACGATCTCTTCACCCGTCACGAAGCGCACGGCGTCGATGATGTGTGCCTGGAGATCGCCGTGCGCACCCGATCCTGCGATGTCAGCTTGAAATCGCCAGACGAGAGGAGTTTCCGGTCCTCCCCAACTCTGGAGGTATGCGGCTCGAACGTGGTACAGCCGCCCGAGTGCGCCCGATTGCACGATCCGATGGGCGAGAGCGACTGCGGGTACCCGCCGATAGTTGTACCACACGAATGTCTGCCCATCGGCCTTCTCGGCAGCGTGGGTCATCGCCTCTGCATCGGACAACGTCCCTGCCAGAGGCTTCTCGCACACAACATGTTTTCCGGCCTCGAGAGCCGCGATTGCCTGCTCAGCGTGTATGTGGTTTGGAGTAGCGATATCCACGAGGTCGATTCGCGGGTCTTCCACAGCGGCTAGCCAGTCGGTCGTGTGGTGTTCCCACCCCCAGCGCTCAGCGAATTCCTCCAGGTCGTTTGGGTTTCTCCCTGCAACGGTGTGCATCATGGGGAGGGGTGGTGTGAAGAAGAACTTACCAACGTTGAGCCAGGCGTTCGAGTGCGCCCTTCCCATGAACTTGGTTCCGATCAGGGCCACATTGAGCTGGTCTTTCAAGTCCACTGCTCCTTGTGGTCATGGTGACGCTCATCTGACATCCGGTCCAAACACACGCCGCGGAGAATTGTCAAGCTCATGCCTTCACAATAGGGGGTACCCGGTCGAATCGGGAATCGGGGAATCGAGACACAACCGCGGCAGAGAGCGGGGCTGGAATGACGGTCCGTCTTAACCGCTTCTCTCGCGTATCTGGCTTGATGCTCATGAAATGGCCAGACGAGCAGGCCTCGCTTCGGCTGGCACAATCAGCGGTCGCTGAGCCTCTGCTCCAAGATCTCCGCCGGGTGGAACACCTTCATCTCAGCGCCGGCGGCATCGAATACGCCTTGTAGGTGCAGCACGCACCCAGGGTTGTCGGTCACGACTGTGGACACTCCTGCCGCCTCGAGTGATTTGAGCTTGCGCGCAGCGATTGCTTCCGACACCCCAGGAGAGGTTGCGGATGTGGATCCCCCGAACCCGCAACAGACATCTGGTTCTGCCTGGTTCACGACCTGGATCCCAGCCGCGGACAACAACCGTTCCTGCTCGTTGGTGTGCCCGAGGACATTGCCGGACTGGCAGAACCGGTGGACTGTCACAGGTTCTGGGAGCGGATTCACCGAAAAGGGCACCTTTTCTGTCTGGGCTGCGAGGAATGACACAAGGTCGCGGACCTTTGGGCCGACCTCTTGAGCAACGCGTAACCACTTCGGATCGTCGCGAAAGAGGTTTTCGTACTCGTGTGCCATGGCTACGACGCACGAAGGTGCGGGCGTTACGATGGTCTCGAAACGTTCGAAGGTCCGCAGCGTGTCGCGGGCCATCTTTCGGGCAATGTCCCATTCACCTCCGTCGTATGCTGGCAGGCCGCAGCAGTGTTGACTTTCGGGAATCTCCACGTTGTAGCCTGCGGCCTCGATCAGCTTGACCGCTGCCACCGCTATGTCGGGTGCGACTCTGTCACTGACACACTGCAACAGGATGCCAACCGTGGGTAAATGTTGATCCGATGCCTTCCTGGTCCGCAGTCGATGACGTGCGGGGAGCATTGGAAGCGAAGGCGGCGATCTCCACGATGTCCACTTGGTAGTGATCGGCACCCGCAGAATGGGTCCTCGTCTGAACGGTCGCGTGAGCACAGCACCAACCTTGAGCGCGGCAGCGAAAAGCCACCGCCTGCCGAACGAACGAAGCAAGAGTCGACGAAGGACTCCGCCCGGAAGCTGCTCCCGAACATCGGACCGAAGCTGCAGAATCTGTTGGGCGAGTGGGATCTCTGCCGGGCACACTGCTGTGCACGCTCCGCAGGAAACGCACAACTCCTGGGGTGCCGCCGCTGCCTCCAACCCGTGGTGGAATGGCGTGACCACGAGGCCGATTGGCCCCGTGTAGATGTGCCCGAACCGGTGCCCTCCAACGACCTGAAAGGAAGGACACACATTGGCGCAGGCGCCACATCTGATACACGACAGCGCATCCGCGTACTCGGGTCGGCGATTCATCTCGGTGCGACCGTTGTCAATCAATACGATGTGCTGTTCCTGACCGGGGCGGGGGCCAGTTATGAAGTTGGTGTATGTCGTAATCACCTGTCCGGTGGCAGATCGAGGGAGCAGTCGAATGATGTTCATCGCTTCTGCGAAGGTCCCAACCATCTTTTCGATTCCAGCAACGACGATGTGCGTATCTGGGAGAGCGACGGACATGCGGTTGTTGCCCTCGTTACAGACGATGACCACCGTGCCGCTTTCAGCGACGAGAATATTGGCTCCTGTCATCCCTACCGAGGCTCGAGCGAAATCCTCCCGCAACTCGGTGCGGGCAGCCCGAACCATCGTCGGAATATCGTCGGGGTCGAATGACCTCTCAAGGACCCTCTCCAGTAGCGCTGCCACCTCCTGGCGTCGCATGTGAATGGCTGGCATGACAAGGTGGGAGGGACGGTCGCCTGCCAGTTGAACAAGCCATTCCCCTAGGTCTGTCTCCAGAGGGGTTATCCCTGCCTCAAGAAGTGCATCGTTGAGCAGTATCTCCTCGGTAGCCATCGATTTGCCTTTGACAACGAGTTCGGCTCGCTTTTCATGGCACAGATCGATGATGTATCGATTTGCCGCATCCGCGGAGTCGACAAGGACAACCCTGGCACCTGCCTCCTGCGCGTGTGCGGTGAAAGCTGCGATCTGGTCATCCCAATGCGCCCGCGACTCCCGTTTCGCCGTGGCGAGACCGTTCCTGAGAGTCTCGAAGCCGCCCACATCGTCGAGTTGGGCGATCCGGTCGCCTCGGTCTGTTCGCCACGCCTGCTGGAAGTCGAGCAACACGGCCGAGAGTCGCTCCTGACGTCGTTGGTCTTCGGTGGCACGACTGCCGGTGGTCATGGCTCTTCCTCCACGATGATGACCCTCGTCGTTGACGGACCCTGCACGCCAATCGTCAGCGAGCGTTCGATATCTGCGGTGCGCGACGGTCCCGTGAGCAGTACAACATATGTCGGCACTGGTCTTGCCGCCGACAGCCAGGCGGTCGCAGCATCGAGTCGATCTTCAATGACATCCGCTGCGAGGAGCACGGTCAAGTGCTCAGACATCATCGAAACGAGTCGATCACTTAGCTCGTTCTCCACAACGAGGACGGAACCGGTCTCCGCGACGCCGAGTTCTCCTGCGACGACGCCCTCAGAGAACGTCATTAGGGGCGATTCCCTGGGCAGGATCGCTTTTGGTGCGAGTTGCGGATACCGACCAAGGGCGCCACTGCTGATGACTGCGTCGTCTGCCAGCTCAAGATCCGCAATCCCAAGAACTGGCAGGTACTCGACTTCGCATCCCGCAGCGACGGCGGCAGCAAAGAATCGGCGCATCGTATATTGGTTGCCGTCGATCATCCACCCGGATGCTAGCTCGGCGGTCATCTGTTGCCGGTAGTCGCCGCGGGCCACCCAATACCGCCAGCGATCGTCAGGCATTATCGTCGTGTCACTGGCCACGATCTTGGAGGAAGCATTCATGGTAATTTCGACCGATCGAGAATTCTGGCGGTCCCGTGTCGAAGACACCATGCGCCACCTTGCTGATCTCGAGCACGACTATTACGAGGAGGCGAAGCGTCGCGAAGCGCGAGAAGCAGTGTTCCTTGAGGCGTTCAGCCTTCTCACTCCTCTTGCGACCGAGGTCCTCGAGGACATGAACGAATGGCTACTTGGTGGTGCTGGCACAGTTGCAACGCACCTGCCCATACGCGATGACTCTGGGGGTATCAACGGGAAGTGGACCCTCACCTGGGACCGCTTGGAACAGGGGATCAACGTTCACACTCGCGAGCCCCTCCAGCCGGTCACGATCGATGCCGTCTACCCACTCGAATGGACGCACGGCCACCTAGCAAGACTCCACGCTGGTCTCCCGGGCGAGGTCACAGCGTGGCCCATGCAGGTGCGTACAGCGCTTGACGCGGCTCGTCAGGAGCCAATCCTGCGCGCGATTGTTGAATCAGAGATTCATGAACGGGTCTATCAAACCGATGGCGACTGGCGCCTCGTGAAGGAAGCCTGATCGAGGAGACGGGCTAGCCATTGGAACTGTGCTTTGTGACAGCAGACTCGATCAGCGGGCATCTTGGCAGACCTGTCGCTGAGTGCCGAGGCCATCGATCGAGATTTCCACGACGTCGCCTGCTGTGAGATACCGAGGAGGGTCCATGCCGAGGCCGACGCCAGGAGGGGTACCAGTGTTGATGAGGTCGCCAGGCTCCAGGACCATGAACTGACTGACATACCAAAGCACATAGCCCGGATTGAAGATCATGGTCCTGGTATTTCCGTCCTGCATCACCTCACCGTTCACGGTGGTTCGCATTGCAAGATTCATTGGGTCTGGGATCTCGTCTTTCGTGACGAGCCAAGGCCCGAGCGGATTGAAGCTCTCGCTCGATTTGCCCTTGGTCCACTGGCCTCCGCGCTCGATCTGAAAGGCCCTCTCCGACACATCGTTCGAGATCGCATAGCCTGCAATGGCGGCCCATCCAGCGGCTTCGTCCTCGAGGTAGCGGGCGGTGGAACCCACGACCACACCGAGTTCGACCTCCCAGTCGGTCTTCACTGAGCGTTTCGGGATGATGATGGGATCGTTCGGGCCGGTGACCGTGTTTGTCGCCTTCTGGAACAGGATTGGCTCTTCGGGAATCTCGAGTCCCGTTTCCTCAGCATGGTCGGCGTAGTTCAACCCGATGCACAGGACGAGACCGGGCCGAGCCACGCACGATGAGACGTGCGTGCCATCCACGGGGCGAAGCGTCTCAAGATCTAGGTCCCTGACGCGGACGAGCCCTCCCGAGGCGAAGAACTCGGAATCGATGTCGTCGGTGTGATCCGAAAGGTCGAGCAGGGTGCCTTCATCGGAAACGATGACGGGAATCTCGGCCCCAACGGTTCGAACTCTGGCAAGTTTCATGGTTCTCCTCCACAAGAGAGCGATCAGTACGTGGCGCGACCGCCTGAAATGTCGTATGTCTGCCCGGTGGAGAAACTGACCTCGTCGGAAGCCAGCCATGAGACCAAGGCTGCGACTTCGTCCGCGGTTCCGAGACGGCCCATCGGAATCTTGGACACCATGTAATCTACCGTCTCCTGCCCGACATCCTCGATCATCGGGGTTGCGATTACTGCCGGAGCGATAGCATTCACGATGACTCCATCGGCTGCCGCTTCCTTTCCAACCGACTTGGTGAGACCGATGACGCCGGCCTTACTCGCTGAGTACGCGCCGAGATTCGGGTTGCCTTCCTTGCCAGCGATGGACGCGACGTTCACGATCCGGCCCCATCCGCGCTC
>JAMBLJ010000243.1 GCA_023336815.1 Actinomycetes bacterium | reverse complement strand
TGGGTTGCCGACATAGGGGGAAAGAAATACGATGGCGAAGCGGAGACAACATCATATGAGATCCCGCACACATTCGCATTGACGTTGGACACGTCTGAGATCGCGGGAGACGTGATTGCAACCCTCGTGTCACTCGACGATGGCTGCGAGGTGACGGTTGAGATTACGTTTCGTACGAAGGGCATGCTCTCGGCCATGTTCTTCCCAGCGATCAAGTCAGCGCTCGCATCCGGCTACCCGCAACAGATCGAGGACCTCGTCAACGGTGTCGAAGGACGAACGTGAAGAGTCAATCAGCTGCGCTCATCACTGAGCCGGTGCTGATGCAACGTCGGGTGTCGATGCAATCCACGAGAGCTCTGACGAGATAGCACCCCGCGGCGCCCTGAGGAGGGTCACCTCAGCAAGAGGGAACACTGTCGTGTCGCGTCCAATAATTCGCCAACCTGGAGGAATGATCTCGGTTGTCGTGACCAGGACCACTCCATATCCACGATCGGTCACCTGATGTGCGAGGAGTCCAACTTCGGAAATCTCCAGATCGGGAGCACTTGCCACGGTGGGAACATCACAGAATGAACGGATTGCCGCGCCCAGATTGGGGAGTGAGTCACCGTGGATGATGACGGCTGGATTCTCAGGCATTACCGAGCACAGTTCGGCAATCGATCCCCTCAGCCCAGCCTGTGGTCCAACTCTGAGAAGTGGCGACGAGACGACAACGGGAACCACCACTGCAATCCCCACCAGAGCTGCGAATATAAGCCGACGGAGAGAATTGATCGGCCCGTCAGACTTCGCCGTCCATCGATTTACCCAATCAAACGCGATTCCCTGGAGAAGAGGAATCAGGATCAGTGCTGTTGCGTAGAAACGCCGCATTGCCCACGGTTGATCTGGAACGATTGACGGACTCAGTACATACGCCGCGAACAGCGGTCCGAGAATCAGGATCACGAACCATGCGCGATTCCACTGGCGAGTTCGAATCGGCGTCCGGCTCCAGACAAGCACCAGAAGGCCCATTACGACAAGCGCTACACCAGCCCAGCCCCAGTACCAAGTGAACCATCTCAGCGTCAACTCGCCAAGAGTACGCCCGACTCCACCGGGCTGTCCTTCATCCGCGAGCAACGGACCAACGGACGGATGCGCACCGGCGCCCCTTGCCACTAGGAAGACCGGACGTACGAATAGAAGCAGTCCCGCTCCGAGAACAATCCCCCAGCCCGCGAGCATCCGGAGACGACGTTCGTGCACTTCCAGCCATCGTCTCCCATCCAAGAAACTCGAACTGCCGCCATAACTCTTGATGACCAATCCGACAGAAATCACTGCGCTCACTGCGACAAACGCCAACATCGATATCACGAATGGCAGATGATCGATGATATAGCTCGGGGATCTCGCCAACCCGTCGACCATGCCGAGACTGCCGACAATGAAGGGTGCAAGGAACACTGTGGTGACGCGTCCTGGTGTCCAGCGTTGCTCAGGGTCGAGTGTTGACATCAACAATGCGCTGGCGGCGACGAATCCCCCTATCAGAACCCAGCCATCGATACGAATCATCGCCGTTGCACCGATGGCAATTCCGGCTATTGCTATTGCGGAGGCGGAGCGGCGTCTCAACCCGATGTAGAACGCAATCAAGCCAAAGACCGCGAACATGAGCATCAGCGGCTCGGAATAAGTTGCCCGTGCGAAGTAGAACGCAACCACCGTGAACGCTGCAATTGACACGGTCAGTGCAGCGATCCAGTCCTTGACGAACTGCGAAACGAGTACATAGAGAGTTGACATTCCAACGACGAAGATCGCGGTATTCGCGTAGAACAGGGCGCCATCGCCGAATACCCAACGGAGGCCACCTATCACTGACGGAAATGCGTGAAGGAACTGAGCATAAAGAAGTCCATCCGCGCGGGTCTCGTAGTAACCACTCCAGTTGGCTGTCACCCAATCCAAGCCGAGGAACGGACCCGTTCGTCCCTCCATCAGAAGATCGCCATGGCCCGATAGCCATCGTGCAATCGTCAGGTATACGCCGGGGTCTCGACCCGTCGCCATGTGCTCTGAGACATACACGACGTTGAACCCCGCCACAACCGCGATAGCAATACCGAAGACGACCGTTGCGGCGATGCCTGGTACGCGCAACGTCGGTTGGGTGTGGTGTCGAGCAGCAAGCACGCCTGCGACGACAGCGGGCACAAGACTCACCACAACTACAGCGACAGGGGTGAACGCGCCCACGATGGCTAGGACGACAAGAGAAACCAACAACACCGATGCGAACACGGCCCCAAAGAGCATCACCCTGTCAAGGCGCAGCGATTCTCCACGTTCGTTCATGGGTCGTTCGGTTTGTTGTTCTGTCTTCACTTCATGCATGGATCGAGCGTCGACTCCCTATGCGTCCGTTCCGACAACCCTATCGGCGTCCGCGAGCGGCACCTTATCAATTCGTCCACAACGCTCAGTGCTCAAGGTGCATCCACAATCGTGCGATATCATCACAAGCACCAGGGAC
>JAMBLJ010000242.1 GCA_023336815.1 Actinomycetes bacterium | reverse complement strand
GGGCCGGACAGAGCAAACCCAGCACGAGTGACAAAACAAGCACATAGGAGCGTCTGAATGGCGAAGACTAATCGACCGACAACGGAACACCCGCCAACCTTCCTGGAACAACAGGAACAGAAGACCGCCAAGGTCGACACCATCAAGCCTCGTCGCCCTGCACGTGAATCGACGAAGCACAAACGTTACGAGTCGACCCGTGTGGAGACGGGCATCGTACGCAGGGTACGACGAGACGGCACCGGCAAGCCTGCTTATGAAGCCTCGGTGTGGGTGAACGGTCGTGCTCTGTCTAAGACGTTCACCGTGCTGCGCGACGCTCGTCGTTGGCGGGAAGAAAACCTCGGTCGGAGAGCCACCGGCGATGCCAAGATCCCGCAAGATAGACGCATCACGACAGGCCAGTTTGTCAAGACGGTGTGGTTTCCGTGGCTTGACGAGCAGATCCGGTTCGATATCCTGCAACCTTCGACAGTCCTGTGGTACAAGATCGGGGCAAAACGTCTTGTGTCCGAGATCGGTCATGGCAGGCTCTCAAAAGTCGACAAAGTGATGTTGCGAAAGATGCTTTCGAGTTGTATCGAGGCTGGCAACTCAGAGTCGGTGCTCCATCAGTTGCGTGCCAGCACGCGATCGGTGCTGGCCCTGGCGGTTGAGCGTGACATCCTCACTGCGAACCCGTCAGGGTCCATGTCAGGTAAGAACGCTCCGCGTGCTCTTCGCCGACCTACTTCGGATCCGAAGGCGTGGAGTGAAGGTGAAGCACAGGCATTCCTGCGATACGTGCAGGGTGACCGGCTCGAAGCTCTGTGGATCCTGTTCCTTGGCAGCGGCCTGCGTAGGGGAGAAGCGTTGGCTCTGCGCTGGGAGGACATCGACCTAGATGAACGGACTGTGACCGTGACACGTTCGCTCATTCAGATCAACGGACGAGCAACCATGTCATACCCGAAAACTGAAGACTCGAAGCGCACCGTTGTAGTGGGGGAGTCAGTTGTCGGGACGCTTCAAACGCTCAGACGTATCCAGGCCGCTGAGAGGTTGGCTGCACCGCAATGGCACGATGCTGAGGGTCTTGTGTTCACCACTTCCGAGGGGGTGTGGTTGCGTCCCGAGTTCGTGACTCGCAGACTCAAACGCATCGTTGCCGAAGCAGGGCTGCCGTGGATTCGTCTCCATGGTCTTCGTCACACGATGGCCTCTCTTGCTTTGCAGAACGGGATCGATGTGGCGACCGTGTCCGAGCGGCTCGGACACGCCAGTGTCGGGATCACGGTGGAGATCTACCTGCATGGCTCAAAGGAATCGGACCGAGCGGCTGCGGATGTTCTCGATGCAGCTCTTCACGGATGACGTGCCCAGATCAAGCTGCAGCGGGCTGTGGCTACCTACGTACGCTGACAATGTCAGAATCTGCCCTATGAGGGGGAACAGTGTATTTCAGTGAGATTGAAGACAAAGAAGGTCTCCTGAGAATCGTGGGTGAGGAGATCGAACGGCAACTCGACGCTGGTGGAAGCGAGGTGTTGCTGTTTGATGTGTTGTGGGCTGTTTGCGACGCCATGAACCTTGAGGGGAGTGATCACAGCGAACTTATGGACTCGGATTCTGACATATTCCAAGCAGCATGGACCGACACCGTGGTCGTGATGGAATACGAGATTGGTGGAGAGGATGTAGCGTGCGTTGTCGAGTTCGGTGACGGGTTGGCGTTCTTGGCGTTCGACAGGAACCCGTTCCGGGACCGCGAACACCTCTTTGTTAGCCAGGTGGATCCGGCAGATAGGGACTCGATCAGGTCTCAGGCCGTCGACGAGATGTTCGTCGGAGCGGGAGAGACTCTTGGGATGACGCCTTCAGGGATCACGGTCGATTCCGACGATACAAAAGTGCATATGCGCTGGGCATTGCAGCATGTGCTCGGTGGAGTTGAGAGACCGGATCTTGACCTACTCGAGGTACCCGAAGACACCCAGGAGCGATACGCGCTGGTTGACGCCTACTTGGATGAAGTCTTATGGAACAGGCGCGAACCCGGTGGGACGATCGGAGCGAGCGATGCGGACGAAGGCTCCGGGATGCTCCTCAGCGAGTTACTCCGTTTGGATGACAAGTCGATTGCCGCGGATCTCGATCGTATCGAGATGAAGTTGAGAAAGCTACACGAAGAGCTAGAGGACAACGGCGGACCGTGACCAGAGATTGCTTCTGGGATGCCACAAAGGTACACTTTATGGTCGGTGAATTGAGGCTCGCATGAAGCGTATTTCAGCAGGGGGAGCCGTACTTCTCCTCGTCTCAGTACTTGCAATGTTGTTCTCCCTTACGTTTGCCTATCGCTGGTACGAAGGGCACCAGGCGGCTGATCGGGTGTGGAAGGATGGCCGATGCTTGAACGCTTCCATAGAAAGCATCAATGATGGGAAGTACTGTCCGGCCAACGCTCGGCTTACTCGAGAGAACGCCGATCGCGACCTGCGGTTCGCTCTTGTGGGTGTCGCAGTTACCGTGATCGCTGGTGGTGCAGCGTTCGTTATGACCAGAAAGAACGAAGGTTCTACTCCGGCCCATTACGACGAGATCGATCCGAATACCAGAGGGCACCGTCGAGATCTCTCG
>JAMBLJ010000241.1 GCA_023336815.1 Actinomycetes bacterium | reverse complement strand
TCTCCGACCGTCCATGGAAGGGCGATCTCGATGAGAAGCTTCCTCTTGGTCCAGTCGATGAGGTTGTTCGACCACGAGTAGTAGAAACCCCAGATCTCGCGCCCGTCAATCGTGTCGGCGCTGATGCCGACGAGGAGCCATTGCTGTAGAGCGGTGTTCCATGTCAGGCTTTCGATCATCTGTGCTCCGATCTCGTTGAGAGCGAGCGCAGGACACTCGTTCTCACGAGGATTCTCAGGGACCGTTGTGTACGGGTCCACGAAGACACCGTCGAACCGTTTCCCGTCCCAGAATCGCCAGCTCGACGGGTCGTCCAGGTCGTCCGTTCGCATGAGACAAACGGTCTGTCTCCCCGTCCGATTGGCACCGACCTTGGCAAGGGCGTAGAAGAATCCGTCGGCGTCGTTGCGCACGATATTCGAAGGTGAAAAGAGACCCACGGCTGCGGTGTCCGCCTCGTACTGATAGGGCAGGCTCGCAACGAGGTGGCCTGGCGGGGTCTGTGCGTACTGGAACGTCTTCCCACCGTCGGTCGACACGACTGACGTGATCGAGTTGTACCAGCAGTTGAACGTCGAGCTTCCCGCGCAGTCTCCCCGTTCCCATCCGTGATACTCGTTGTGGATCAGTCCATTGACCTTGATCCCATCCTCCGTGTAGACCGAGGCGACCCACTCCGAGTCGGTGAACTGCGCTGGATCCGGGTCCTGTGTCGACTCGAAGATCGGGTCACAGATGCGCTCGAGTTCATCGAAGTTATCTCCGAAGAATCGTCGATTGACGATGTGGGTGGAGATGAGGTTCACATCGCCCTGGTCGCTGCGGAACGCCCGTGCTGGAAGATCCGGTATGTCGAGGTCCTCGCAACGATCGGTGGTCCAGTCGAACACGATCTCCTCTGGACCCGCAACGGTGAGCGTTCCATCGAGCGGCGGAAGGGTCGCGGTTGTGGTTGTGGTCGTCGGGGTGGATGTTGTTGTGGTCGTCGCCGTTGTGGTGGGACTCGGGGCGGTGGTCGTTGCTGGCATCGTCGAGCCTGGTGACGGCGCTGTTGTCGTTGTTGGATCACCCGCTTCAGGTCCTCCTCCGGCGCATGCAGCGAGAAGCAGTCCTGCGCCAACGAACAGGAAGATCCGCATCATCGCGTGTGAACGAATCAGGTCTGTCATCAGTCGCCCCCGACCGGGTCCTCGAAGTCGGGGAACAGATCCTTCTGGGTGTCCGTGAACTCTTTGCTCGCTTCGGCGGAGAAGGGGTCGGGTGCCTGAGGTTTGGTTCCGGATGGGGCTGATGGTGGGTTCGGCGTGGAGCCACCGAGCAACGTTCCACCGATGATGCCCTTGAGAGCGAGATCAACCGATGCAAGACGTACGACGATCTCGGGGTTCCATAGGGCCGTTGCCTCGCGCTGGGAGCCGTCGGCGTTATTCTTGAGACCCTCGAGCCATTCGTACATCTGGCCGAGCCGGACGAGCTGGTCCTGGAGGCCCTTCAGCATCCGCTCGGTGTCTTGGATCTTCTGAGCGATGTGCGCCTTACGTGCCTCGACCTTGGGGCCGTTCGCCTCTTTCCAGCTCGCCGGTGCCTTTGCGAGCATGGTGTCCATCTGCTTCATGAGGTCCTTCAATTCATCCGCGCTCTTGCCGCCAAGGGATGACTTCGGGTTGTCGAGACCGGCACGATCGATCGCACCTTTGAGCCTGTCGAGTTCGGCGAGGGCATCCGTGAGCGCCGAGGACATGTCCCCGAGGTCTCCACCGTGATTCGTGAGAAACTCCTGGAACTGGTCGAGGGCCTCGATGGTCATCGTGAGCCCGTGGTACGTCTCGAACGGTGATGTGAACGCTCCCCACAGACCTGCCCCGATAGCTGAACCGAACCCGTCATCGACCTTGTCCACCCAGCCACCGAACTGGTTCGTGTAGTTGGTCAGGTCCATACCGCTGAGTGTGCCTGCACCAATGAGTGTCGCACCAACGGACTGGCTCGTCGTGTAGGAGTTCAACGCATGGCTTGCCGTATCTCCCGCGATCGCACCAAGCCCAGGCACATCGGACGCAACTTCTGCGGCTACGACGAGCGCCGACTCCTGGGCAGGGCCGAGTAGCGGCTTGAGACTTGCGAGATCTCCCTCACAGTTCAAGAGCGCCTTGAGGAACTTCACATCGTCGATGTTGTAGAACAGCACAGCGCCGTCCTCCATCATGTCTCCCGCTGTCAGCAGCTTGTCCCAGAAACCACCGGAATTTGCCCACTCACGCAGCTTGGCGAGATCAGCGAAGTCCAGCGTCCCCCCACGGCCAGCAACAGCTGATCGTCCGTTCGTGAGAAGACGGTTCATGACGCCAGCGGCTTCCGTCGTGATGCCATGCCAGCCGCGGTTGCGGGCGACGAGCTTGATGAGGTCGACGTGAGCACGTTCCCAGTCTGCGCCGTAGCGTGCGAACCATTTGTCAGCGTCAACACCGGCCTCCGCCGCATATGCCTTGTACGCCTCGTCGAGCTGGCCAAGTGCCTGTGGTTCATCGATGACGGTTGCTGCCTCTCCGAGGATCGTGTCCGCCGTTGCCAGCTCGTCCGCGGAGCCGAGGGCACGTGTTCCCGCGGCCTCGGCACCTGCTGCGGCCTTCGGTGCACGGAGCCAGCGGACACCCTTGAGCCCCAGGCTGCCTGCTCCCCACACGAGGGTGATGACCGCAAACGCAAGATCCTGCTTCTTTGCGATCTTCTGGGTGTCGGCCCACTGCTGGAGGTAACCCTGCATCTCGGTCGACCCAGACAGGATCAGTACGAACTTCTCCTTGAAGCGGGTTATCGCTGCGTGGTAGGCGTTGTAGTGACCAACGATCTCCTTCAACAGCGCTTTGAAATCGCCCATGTAGCGCGCCTGGATCTCCGATTCGATCTTGAGGAGCGCCTTCCAGTCGGCATCGGACGTATCGGCAATCACCGGCACCGGTGGCGCAAGGGTGCCGCTGCCGTACTGCTGGAGGTCCTCGAGGGTCAGGGCACCGTCGTCAGCGACCATGCCAGACCGCGGAAGCTCACCGGAGGCAACCGCCGTGGCTGCTGCGGCCCTGTTGCGTTGCCAGGTGGTGAGACCACCTGCACCGATGAGGGCAAGCCCGCCGAGACCAAGCCACAGCGGCCACCCCGGTCCACCAGCATCACTCGAGGTGGGTGGTGCCGCAACGGGTGGGTCCTCGGACGTCGTCTCCGGGTCTTCTGCGGTCGACGATGGGCCACTTGTAACCGACGGTGTTGTGCTGTCATCTGGCAGCGGTGGAGGTGGGGGAGCCGACTCGACGGCGAATGCTGTTGCGAGCGCGCTGAGCGCGTCAGGGTCGACTTCGAAGTCCCATGTACACAGTGATGCGTTGTCGTGGGTGTACACGCCAGATGTCAGGTCGTAGTCCTCGTTGTACGTCTCTCCCGACCCCGACAACGTGCCCGCAAGGCGATCTCCCTCTGTGGTGAGGATGCCCGTGACCGACTGTCCCGTCACAGACTGCAGCATGAAGACATCAACGGTGCCCGGCTCAGGACCCTCGAACGCCCACGCCTCGAAGCCATCGGACCACAGCTCAGGGGAACAGCTACCCGAGGTGAACATGATCGGTGCATCCTGCAGCTCGAACGGCGGACTCTCCAGGACGGGGAAGGGGTTCGGCGCGATGATCCGGCGGTCTTCAGGGAGGCTCAGCTCCGGGAACGGTGGGAACGCCGTGAACCCAACCGTGTCCTCCTGATACGGGGCAGCCTCGTCTGTGGCGAACGCCCAGATCCTCGTGCCCATGGTGCCAGGGACCTCGTTGTACGGCGTGAACTGGAGCCATCCTGTCGGGCTGAGCAACGTGATGGTCGCCGTTGGTTGGCTCTCGAAGAACTGTCCCTGGTTGACAAGGAGCTCAGATGGCTGCCATCCGCCGTCGGTGCACCTCGTCACGATTGCATGGGAACCACCCTTGAAGATGTCGTTGGGTGCAGCAGGAGCGGGCCATGGATCGAAACCCGGCACGCTGTCGAGCGTCCCGACCTCGAGCAGTTGTCCTCCGCAACCCTCAAGTGGCAGCGGGCCCTCGGTGAGGCCTCCCCGGATGAGCACGGGCTGGCCGCCAAGGGGGAACGGCTGGCCCATGCCCGAAGGAATCAGCAGCATGTCGTTGCCGATCGGGATCGGTGAACTCCCGGTCAGCTGGTCCATGTCCGACACGAACCCCGCATTCACGAACAGGTCCTCGAGGTAGTCGGCGCTGTGTCCTGGTGCAGCTGGTGGCAGGAAGAAGGAGTTCGGCGGGACGGGAACATCGGTGATGATCGGGATCCCGTCTTCGTCGAAGTCGATGCGGTTTACCGGACCCGAGAGCTCCATTGCTCCATCGAAATCGAAGTCGCGTTGGGTTGGTGATGCATCGGTCGTGACGAGAACGTCGATGGGTGCGATCAGTGTGACCGCGAGCAGATCTCCTGGGGGTAGCTGCGAGTCGCCTCCAAATGGCGACAGCGCCACACCAGGAACAGTCTGGAGAAGCTCCTCTATTGGTGTGGCGTCCACAGCTATCAACTCAGAGATGACCACGACGGGCACGGACAATGGGGAGTCGTATCCGTCGCGCGACCATGCAACCGCTGCGATGGAACTGATCATGAGCACGATCAGCATCACGATGACGATTCGGCGTATCAAAGCGGTCCTCCCGTTATCGGCATTGGCCGAGCCAATGCATCTCGCTGTTCACAAGAGCGAAGTTGGTTGGGTTCGTGAATATCTGGCCCTCGAATACGAATGACACCGTGGCGTCGAACACATCGGTGATGGTCTTACTCCCGCCAGGGAAGTTGAACGATCGATCCCCGGGTCCGCCGTCCTCGCTCACCAGCTGGTACTGGGACAGTGCCATGATCTCCCTGGTCACCCAGGCACGACAGAGGTCCTCGCCGAAGCTGTCGATGACCGCGGGGTGGAGGCGCTCCTGGACGAAGGGTTCATCACCCGATGCAAGTGCAGCGGCGAACAGGTCAACGAACCCTGCAACGGTTTCATCGGGGAGTGTCGAGGTGGTCGTCGACGGCGCAACCGAGGTGGTCGTGCTTGGTGAGGTCGTCGATGACGATGGAGGAAGGGTGGTTGTCACAGGTGCCGCAGTCGTCGTCGGTGCGAGTTGTGTTGAGGTGGTGGTTGCTGGTGCTGCCACGACGTCGGTGGTGTCCTCGGGAAGCAGGAACCCTGCTGCAGCTGCGATGAGCATCGCTCCTCCGAGCGCGAACAACACGATTGGCAGCCACTTTGGCACCGGGGTTCCTTCCCTTGTCTCTGAAATGCTAGAGGAATGGCCCTATCCGTGGCGGGAAATCCTTCCAGCCCGCGACGGACCGGCGGTCAATCACACGTGAAATCGGCTGGATCGTCCTCATCAGCCTGGAGTTCGGCGATCTTGGCCTGGGCCTCCACGACCATACGAGCGGTGAGCTTCTTGTCCTTCGACTTGTGGACGAACACGATGTCATCACCGGGTGTACGTTCCTCGACTCGCTCCACATCGCCGGTTTCGACCCAGTCGTTGTTGCGGCACACAAGGTTCTGGAAACACGAGACCGTGACAACGACCGTCGGGATCGTGACGCGCACCGTAACAGCGCTCTGGCGGTGGTCGAGGTCCTCGAAATAGGCCAAGAGTTCATCGAACGAGATCGCTGCCAGAGCGCTGGGCGAGAGCTTGCCTCCAGCAAAGGCCGTGTTCCACTGTGCCGTTGGTGCACTCACCTCAACGGCCCCGCCGAGGATGGTGAAGCGCTGCTGGCTGAGCCTGCGGCGGTTCGTGTCACCCTTAGCGCACTTCTTCGTGTCTGGTTCATCCGGCATCATCGTTGCTGGCTGCTGCGGTGGGATCGGAATCACGGGAGGCGGCGAGGTACCTACCTCGTCGGACCGTGCGGCAGGTGCAGCCCCCTTGCATGCGGCAAGAGCGAGTCGTGCAGCCTCCAGTGTGTCCTTGGCTGTCGTAAAGGCTGCCTCGGCTTCTGCACGATGCGACTCGGCTTCCGAGAGGGCATTTCGTGCCTCCCCGAGATTCACCTCTGCCTCATCCGCTGCTGCCTCGTGTGCGGTCCACTCTGTCATCTGCTTGTCTAGGATCGCTTCGGCCTTTCCAGGCTCAGGGTCGTATCCAAGTACCGGCTTTGGCAGCCTGAAACCTGCCGTGCCTTCGAGCTCTGCAGCCTGCAGTGCTGC
>JAMBLJ010000240.1 GCA_023336815.1 Actinomycetes bacterium | reverse complement strand
TCCACGCTCCCCTATCCGCTTCGCCAGAACACCGCGCTCCATCTCGACGGACGAGATAGCAATTTCAAGCTCGCCCACTTCATAGACTTCGCTGGACGGTTCGGTGTCCCAGAACCCCTCATCACCCGGCGGATCGCGAACATGGTGAAGGGAACAGAGCCCCATCTCTCTGATATTCCGACGATCGGCTACGACGATGGCACATCTGAGCGGATGGAGACGGAAATACGCCGAAGGATGGACACGCTTCGTCGAGGGTGACGATGTAGTCTTCACATCCCGTCCCTTTTCCTGCAGGCGGAGCGCACGATCGCTCCTCGAAGGGGTACTGACTCGGCAATCTCGGGAGCACGCGATCGCCGCGCACGGAGAGGCACACCCGCCGACCACAACGGTCAATGCAACGGCATGGCCCCACCTACCTGACGTCTTCTTGCTCTCGGTGTGGATAGCAACCGTGGCGAACGATCCCGCCACTCAGCTCCGAGCGAATCGCACCAATTCGGTTAGAACACCGTCGTCGGCGGACCGGAGCGCGGAGACATATCGACGCCGGAGATCGTATGTGGAGCCGCTCAAGCGCGCGCCCCACGAGAATCGTTCGGCATCGAGCGCAGTGACCAGATAGTCAGCAGCGATTCGCGCGTGTCTCCCGTTGCCGTTCGAAAAGGCATGTACCGCAACAAGACGGTGATGAAATCTGACGGCCAGCTCGTCCGGAAGGTAGACACAAGACTCGACCCACATCTGAGCATCCAGAACGAGGGACCGCACCGCCGCCGATACCTGCTCGAACGAGATACCGATGTTCGTGTCCCTGGTCCGATACTCGCCAGCCCACGACCACACATCTCCGAACATATCTCGATGAAGACGACGAAGATACGCATCTTTGAGTAGCTGGTCGGCGGTGGGTGCTTTCCGATACATCGCCCTGGTGATGTTGCGCTCCTCGGCCTCGAAGAGCTCGCCGCGAGTCGCGATGTAACTTGGGATGAGCCCTTCGCGTTCGTCCTCACCGAGCGCGGTGTGACCCTCGCCGATTGGAAGCAGAGGATCGGGACTCACCGGTCAGCGTCCTCGCTCCACAACCCCCTCCGGTCGACAAGGGTCGCAGCGAGATCATCCACCTGCGCCTCGGCGGCTTCGCTGGATACAGACTGTGACTCAAGACGACTGTGGTGAGCGATCGGCTCGATATGACGTGTCGCCTTTTGGATAGCTCGTCGCTCGACCGAATCCTGCAGTCCCTGACGTGGAACAAGCACATATTCGAGATCACAATCGAGCGCTTCGGCAGCCCTCCTCAGTGTTTCGAACCTGATTGAACCGGACACCTCGTTCCGCTCGAACTCGTGTACCGATTGCGGGCTCACATCCAGGCGGCGCGCTAATTCAGGGCCAGACATTCCCAACGCATCTCGGATTGCCCGTATCCAACCAGCGTGCGGTCTTGGTCCGATCGTGCCCCGTATCCGGTCGAAGCGTTCGTCCAGTCGTTGTCGAGCAAGGTGATTATTGCGTCCCATAGACATACGTTGTCAAGTTATACCCTGAATGTCAAGAGTCTAATATCATGTTATAGCCTGACCCTCTACATGCTTCCTTGAGGGTTTTGCCAGTGGATCGTCAGATCAGAGCGCCGCGGCGTGCGGTTCCGCGGAACCGACCGGCCGTCTCACTAGAGCGGTGGTTAGCCCGCGGTTCACCGCTGCTCGCACCTTTTCCAAAGCATCCTGGACGCCGAGCGCCAGGTTGCGGGGACTTCGGAACCCTCCTCACGACTCCCCCAGAACACCTGAATCTGTCGCACCGTCGTCGTACGTTGTCACCATGAGAACCGCAGCTGCATACCCGGGGGCCGGTCGGGGCAAGGTGCCAACCCAGAAAGGTCTGACGCTGCCCGCCGAGATCCTCACACCGGAAGAAGTTCTGGCGATCCTCGCGCAGTGCAGGGACACGACCACGGGTATCAGAGACCGGGCGCTCATCACCGTCATGTACCGCTCGGGTCTTCGTGTCAGCGAAGCCCTGGCGCTGCAACCCAAGGACGTCGATCTCCACATTGGAGCCATTGCTGTCTTGCACGGGAAGGGCGACCGGCGTAGGACCGTCGGCATCGACCCTGGTGCATCGCCAACAATCGAACGATGGATCGAGGTCCGGAGGGAGCGGCTCGCTCCCCCACGAGGCGTGTCACTCTTCTGCTCCCAGAAGTGCCGCAGGATGTCCAAGTCGATGGTCCGAGAGATGCTCATACGCAGCGCACAACGTGCGGGCATCGAGAAGCGTGTCCACCCCCATGGTCTTCGTCACACCATGGCCTACGAGCTCCTCATGGAGGGGGTTCCTATCCCGATCATCCAGCGCCAACTCGGTCACACCAGCCTCCAGACCACCGACACCTATCTCTCCCACATCGCACCAAAACAAGTGCTTGAGGTCATCACTGCCCGAAGCTGGGATGCGCCTTAACGTCGTCCGGAGGTTCGTTGCCCGACACCGTCCATCGATCCTTCCAATCTCCTGGCGGCTCGATGCCCCTGGCCTCAAGCCACAGCTGGAGCGCTTCGGCGACAACGACAGAACGAGAACGGTGGGTTGGTGTTGCGACATCAACGATCGAGACGAGTTCACGAGGGAGCGACACATTGATCTGACGCAAATCGGAAGAAGCCATACACAAACAGTCTCAGAACGCGAGACCAGTTACAAGACCTCTAGCGGATCACGAGTATTTCGACGTCGACATCAGCATCAGCCCAGATCCGGTCCGCTGTCACAACAGGTGCATCAAGCAACGTAGCGAGGGACAGACACGCGCGATCACCAAGGGACAAACCAAGACCCTGGAGCCGGGGGTGGAGATCGGCAGCGACCCGAGCCTGCTGAGATGTGAAATCGACGATACGGATCTGCAACCGCTCGACGATCCAATGAGCCCTCTCGGATGGCATACCAGCAAGCACAAGGCGACCGAGAGTTTCGGCGTAGTTCACGCTCGACATGCACCCATCGGGCAGATGACGGGCCACAACGGCGCTACCGGGTTCACCCAGGATCAAGGACAGCACCGCCGAAGCATCAAGAACGGTGGTCATTCACGGGCTGATTCGGCTCGCCGTTCGGCTATCAGCTCGTCAACCAGTGACTCTCGATCTGACACGTGCTCCGCTGCGATACGCTGAACATCGTCGACCACCATCCTGATCGTCTCGACCGTGAGTACGCCGTCGTCGAGCCTGAACACAAGATTCGTTGGACCCTCGAGCTCCAACGCTCGACGGATCACAACGGGCACCACCACCCGCCCCTGGCCGTTCATCTGTGCGCTTGCGATAGTCATATGTCACAT
>JAMBLJ010000239.1 GCA_023336815.1 Actinomycetes bacterium | reverse complement strand
GAGACAGAGCATGATCCTGTATTGCGCGAGCTCCCATCCCCCGAGCTCGTCGCTGCGCTCCTTGCTTGTCCCCCTTGAAAGGGAACTGAGGAAGGGGGTCTATGTTTTGGTGGGTTGCATCTCGCGGTGTTCGACGGCTCCGTCGGCGTGGAGGGCGAAGCGGCCTTCGGTGCGGTCGTGGACGGGGTCTCGCCTGGTCCAGGGCCATCCCCCGAATCCTGTGGTGCGATAGTCGTCGAAAGCTTGCTGGAGCTCAGTCGGGGTGTTCATTACGAACGGTCCCATCTGGAAAACGGGGGCGCCGATCGGTCGGCCCTGGAGCAACAAGAACTCCCCAGGGGTATCGCCGTTGACGATCGTGACACTGGCCTCGGGTCGCAGCCGTGCGCCTGAACCCCCCTCGAGCTGGACATCGGCGACCGTCGCCTCGCCACCTTCGAAGAAGTGCAACATCCGATTGACACCCGTAGGGCCCCCCGGCAGATCGAACACAGCATTCGGCTCCATGCGGATCAGCCATATCGCCATATCCCCGTGATCGCTCGAAGCCCACGAGTCAGGGGGTGCGGCTGGAGCAGTACGACCCGCAAGGGTCCCTGCGATCACATCCACGCTCACCCCGTCCGAGGGTTCCACAGTCGGAATCGTTTCGGACCAGAGGATTCGGAAGTACGCGGGGACCATCTTGGACTCTGGAGGAAGATTCAGCCAGATCTGGAACAGTTCGAGTGTGTTGTCGGCATCATCTCGGATGAGAGGGAACATCTCGGCGTGCTGGATGCCGCTGCCGGTTGTGAGCCACTGTGTGTCTCCTCCGCCGTAACGGGCTGTCGCTCCAAGTGAATCGGAATGATCGACATAACCGCGACGAACAACTGTCACCGTTTCGAACCCTCTATGGGGATGCTGGGGAAATCCTGGAACGACATCTCCGTGGTACATGCTCCAACCATCGGTGCCCGAGAAATCCGAACCGATCCGTCGGCCGCTAAGCGACGTCACCGGTCCCTGATGCTCGTTGCCCTCGCCGTATCGGTCGAGGTGATGCATCGTCACGATGAACGGGTCGAGGCCCTGCCACTGGAATCCGAGTTCCACGACATCGAGTACGGCTGAGTCTGTCATTGCTATGTCACCACCGGTGCGGAGTATTCGATCTGGCAGAAACCGTGATTGCAGTAGCCACCCGGATTCTTGGCCAGGTACTGCTGGTGGTACTCCTCTGCATAGAAGAACGTGTCTGCCTGCGCGATCTCGGTGGTGATCGCCCCGTACCCAGCGCCACTGAGTGACACACCGTAAGCGTCGCGTGAGGTTCCCACGACCTCTGCTTGTTCAGGTGTCGTCCAGTAGATCGCTGAGCGATACTGGGTTCCAGCATCGTTTCCCTGCTGGTTCAGTGTCGTGGGGTCGTGCTCTTCCCAGAAACTCTTCAAGAGGACATCGAGGCTGATACGAGAGGGGTCGTACACGACCATGACGGCCTCGGTGTGCCCTGTACGACCGGTACATACCTCTTCGTATGTCGGATTCTCCGTGATGCCGCCCTGGTACCCGGCCGCTGTGGTGTACACACCAGGAATCTGCCAGAAGATCTGCTCTGCACCCCAGAAACATCCCATACCGAAGTACACGCTCTCATATCCGTCAGGGAACGGTGCGGTCATCTTCGAATCGTTGACGAAATGCACTCCGCTGATGGGTGGAGCGTCTGGGCGTCCTGGCAAGGCATTGGCTTTATTGGGCATGGGGCGCGTCTTTCTTCTGAACATGTGTCTACAACGTATCGGCCGTGTCAACTGTTCCCTACCTTGACGGCCATGTGTGCCAAGGCATTGCTACCGTTCGTGGCTATGGCGTCGATCCTCGATCCGGTCAAGAACCGGCTGAATTCACGAAGCACCGCGGGCTTCCTACTGGCTTCGATGGGTCTTGGAATTCTTGTTGGTTCCGCGACATCAGCGCTCGCTGTTCTCATCGACGCTATCGAGTCTGGCTCGGCCGTCTTTGAGGATTGGACCGGCTGGGGTTCATGGGCGTTCCTGGTACTCGTCCCTACGGGAATCATGGTCTCGTGGTTGTTGAACCGAAAGTTCGGCCCTGGTATCTCCGGCGGCGGGGTTTCGGATACGATGGTTGGTCTGAGTCTGCTCGGCGGATATCTACCCACGAAGCAGATCATCCCCAAGATCGTCGCGACGGCCGCAACCCTCGGTACCGGTGGCTCCGGTGGTCGTGAGGGCCCGGTCGTCTACATCGGTGCGATCATCGGATCCAAGCTTGCGCGGATGACGAACTTCGACCATGACCACATACGAAGCCTCGTTGCTGCCGGGGCAGGAGCGGCAATCGGTGCATCCTTCAACGCTCCGATCGCCGGAATGCTGTTCGCCATGGAGGTGATCCTGAGCTCGTTTGCGATCAGACACCTCAACGCTGTTGTCATCGCATCGGTCGGTGCCGCCGTTACCACGGAGATCCTGATCGGTCAGGAACTGATCCTGACATCACCCCCACACAATCTTGGCGATTCCCGCGAACTCAT
>JAMBLJ010000238.1 GCA_023336815.1 Actinomycetes bacterium | reverse complement strand
CCAAACGCGACCCGGAGTGGGTGCCAACCGCCAAAGATCACCATTGCAAGAGCGATCCACCCGAGGTTCAGTGTCAACGTCTCCCTCCATCCGAGCTTTATGTCGAGGGAGTACGAGGCGCCGGCGATCCCGACCATGGCGCCGCCCAACACCGTGTACCAGAACCGGAGTTTATTCACGGCAATACCCCTGGCAAAGGCAGCCTCCGGCCGTTCACCGATCCCCTGCAGGTTGAGACCGGAACGTGTCCGGTAGAAAAACCACCACGTGAAAGCGATCGTTGCAAAGCTGAAATAGACAACGAGGTCGTGATCGAACAGGACCTTGCCCACGAATGGAATATCGACCAGACCGGGAATGGGAAGAGGGGGAACCCGTGGCCCGCGCTCGCCAACAAAGGAATCGCCAAGGAACGACGCTAAGTCGATAGCGAGGAGTGCAAGGACGAACCCGACGGCGATCTGATTCAGCTTGAGACGGATGCTCGAGACCGCGATGATCGCTGCGACAGCACCACCAACAACAGCAGCACCAGCAAACCCAACCATTACATTCCCAGCCCAGAAGGCAAGCGCAAACGCTGTCATGGCGGAAAGCCGCAAGCTCCCTTCGAGAGACAGATTGATCACGCCACCCTTCTCGGTGATCGTCTCTCCCATCGAGGCGATCACGAGCGGTGCGGCAGCAGCGATGATCGAATTGAGTGTTGCCTCCATGGTCAGGGTTCCTCTGGACGGGACAGGGACGCCGACGAACGACGTGTCGCCCACGCTCCACCGAACATGACGAACAACACGAGGATCCCCTGCAATACACCACCGAAGGCAGAGTCCAGGTTGAGTCTCAGGTCCAACTGAGTGCTGCCAACGGAAATCGCCACGAAGAACAGGGCGATGGGAGCGACCCAGGCGGCACTGAACCCTGCAAGGAGAATCACCAGGATCGCCAGGAACCCGTATCCCCCTGATATCGCCGGAACGAGCTTGTGATGAAAGGCCGTAACTTGCACCGTGCCAGCGATTCCAGCGAGTGCGCCACCGATCGCGAACGCTCCGAGCACATAGCGGTTGGTCGGGATACCACGCAGGTACGAGCTGTATGAGTTGCTTCCAACCGCCTTCAGCCGCAGACCGAACAACGTACCGCGGAGCAGTAACCACACGAGCAGAACACTCGCCAGCCCCAGGATCACTGGCAGCACGGGCCAGCCGACACCCAGGGCATCAAGCTCGGGCATCCAGGCCTCCTCGCGAAAGATGTCGGTTCCGCTGGTCGAGGCGACACCCTCACGCTGCCAGGGTCCGATCACAAGATACGTCGCGAGCCCTGCTGCAACGAAGTCAAGACCGAGACCTCCGAAGATCTCGTGGACACCACCGTGGGTCTTGAGCACACCGGCAAGGACAGCCCACAACAGTCCGGCGAGTGCGCCTGCGACAACGGTTGCCGGAATCACGATCCACACCGGCCCCGGAACGACGCGTGCGACCCAGCTCGCACCGATCGCACCCATGATGACCTGGCCCTCGACTCCGATATTCCACAGACCTGCGGCGAACGTCACGGCAAGACCTGCCGCCGCGAGGAGAAGTGGCGACCATGCAAGCAGTGTGGCTGAGATCTTCGATGCAGACCCGAACGACCCCTCGAAGAGCAGACCGAGGGCTTCGAAAGGAGGTGCCCCGACGAGGAGGAGCAGGATGACCGCGAAGGTCAGAGCGGCGCCAATGGCGACGAGGGTAGGAACGGCCCTATCTAGCCTGTTCACACACGTTCCTTTCCACCGATGAGGTACCCGAGCTCCTGGGGGTCTGTCTCATCTACGGTGCGAACAGCGAATACTTTGCCACCGAAAAAGACGACGATACGGTCACTGTATCGAAGCAACTCATCGAGATCGGCAGATGCGAAGAGGATCGCTGTCCCTTGCTCTCTTCGATCGAGCAACCGTGTCCACACGAAATCGGCCGACTCGACATCAAGACCACGCGTCGGGTGCTCAAGCAGTAGCAGTCGGACGTCCGTAGGGATCATGGCGAGCAGTAGCCGCTGTTGATTCCCTCCGGACAACGCCTCGGCGGGTGACCCTGGCTGTCCCTTGATCGAGTACTCGTCGATCTCGATACTCGCTGCATCGTTGGCAGCACCCCAGTCGACAAAGAACCTTCTGGATTCGGACGACAGGACCAGATGTTCGGTGATCGATATCCCTTCGACAAGGCCCTCCTCGAGTCTGCCCGCAGGGAGATAGTGGACACCAGCGTCGAGATGGCCGCGATACGAGGCGCGCGATACGTCGACGCCGTCAAGGATGACGGCTCCGCCGGACGGTTGGAGAAGACCTGAACACACACGAAGCAGTGTTCGCTGACCGCTTCCCTCGAGACCTGCGAGCCCGATCACCTCTCCAGCGGCAACCTCGAGACCGAACCCTTGAACAACCGTCGATCCCTCCGTAAAGCTGAGGGCGTCAAAGCGGAGTAGTTGATCACCCAGGGGAACATCCTCTCGATCCTGAGCGACGAACACGTTCCCGAACATCTCCGTGACAAGTGTCTCAGCGGGGACCGGCATCCTGGCACCGAAAACGACCTTCCCCTGACGGATCACCGTCACCGAGTCGCACAATTCGGCGACCTCCTCGAGTTTGTGCGAGACGAACAGAACGATCAAACCCTCCGAGGCAAGCTTCCTCAGCGTTGCGAACAGTTGAATCTGCTGTGTGGCCGAGATACCTGTTGTTGGCTCATCGAAGATCAACACCTTTGCGCCAAGCCACATCAATCTCGTGATGGACAACTGCTGCCTCTCCCCAACGGTCATCTCCCCGACGATGCGGTCGGGATCGAATGAGAACCCGAGATCCGTGCTGACACGTTCAAGATCGGCCCGAGCGGATGGTCTGTCGAGCCCAATCGCACCGGGACTCCCGAGGATGAAGTTGTCGAGAACACTGAACGGAAGGAACACAAGAGGGTCCTGATGGAGCATCCCGATGCCAGCCTCTATCGCATCTGCTGGGGATCTCAGATCGAGAACCTCTCCGTCGAGCACAACCTCGCCGGAGTCAGCCTCATAGAAGCCGGACAGGATCTTCATCAGGGTCGACTTGCCAGCACCGTTCTCGCCAAGGATGCCATGCAGCGATCCGGTTTCGATGGTCATCGACACACCATCACTTGCGCGAACCGATCCGAATCTCTTGTGGATGTCGCGGATCTCAAGCGCCATGTCAATCAGAATAGACGGCAAGTGGACCCCACGACGGCCCGCAGCGATGTGACACCGACCGGTTGCACATGAGAAGGGGAAGGCACAAACGTTCGGCCAAACGGCTTCCCCTTCTCAACGTGCTGTAGGAACAGTTCCTATCAGGAGCTAGCGCCCTCCATACCTTCGAGCAATTGCTCCATATACCAGATCTGAGCGTCGGTACCGATCTCGCCGTCGGTGAGGAACGGCGTCCCGTCCTGATAGTTCAACGGTCCTTCGAACAGGATGATCGCATCATCACCGAGGCCAGTAACGAAGTTGTCAACTGCGGCTGTTGCATCGGCCGACAGCGCATCACCAGGAATCCATCCGATCATCGACGTATCGGGGTTGTTGATATCAGCCCAATCCGGTCCAACCCAATCGAACCCGCCATTGAAGCTACCGTCGATCGCATCCTGGACAACGGAAAGGTACGACGGACCCCAGTTGAAGTAGGGAACACCGAGGCAAGCTTCTGGTGCCTCGCTACAAGCACCGATGAAGTCATAGGGGATCGCCCAAACAGCTTCTCCCGCAGCCTTTCGTTGACCTGCCACGACGATCGCTTCTGTGGTGTCGATACCTGAGACCACAACATCGGCCCCACTATCGAAGAACGCATTCGTTACCTCTGTTGGATCCAATGTCACGCCTGGGATGTTGAACCAGAACCCGATCCAATTGACCTCAAAGCTCAGATCCGCAAGATCCTTACCTGCGTCCTGCCAGCACTGCTGCGCACCAAGGAAGACCGAACTCGCGAGACGGCGTGTTTCGTCGTTGATGAGTGGTCCGAGATACGCGATTCGGCCAGTCTCTGATGCCAGTGCCGCGGCACAGCCCGCTATCTGCTTTCCGTAGATCATTCGACCCATGATGTTGCCAAGGTTCGGTAGATCTTCGCGATACGCCTTACCATCGACCCAGGCAGAGTCTCCGGTAGACCAAACCATCGGTACGTCCGGGTGCTCGGCTGCGGCCGCCTCGATGCCGTCCTTCATGTCGTCCGAGGTCGCAAAGATCATCTGGGCGCCCTGGTCGATCATATCGCTGACAACCTGTTCGACCGACGTCTCCGGTCGATCGGCTGGATTGACGGTGTCGAGCGAGATCATCGTTGCACCGGTCATCTCTTCAACGTACTTGCCGGCCTCGAAATGGGCCTGGGACCAGCCACGATCATTTTCTGGACCTACGAGGATCATGCCGAATGTGAACGACTCTCCGGCTTGTTCCACCGTCGTCGTTGCGGATTCACCGGCATCCGCTGTCGTTGTGGTCGTGTCGTCGCCTGAACTCGAACATGCCGCAGCAACCATTGCAATAGCTGCCAGCAATACCAGCAGGCGGGTGATTCGCTTACTGTGTTTCATCGATCGCTCCTTGCGTCGCTTCATCCCTGTTCCACGGAGGTGAATGACCATCGAAGACGACATCATCCGCCGCACGCCACTAACCCTACAGCCACAGGGCTCGACCGCGCCAAACGGGACGGGTACAGGGGAAGCCATATGACGGGGCTCTACAACACATCGCTATTCTTGACATGATGGACATCGTATTCATCAGACACGGCCAACCGCTATGGGCGGTAGACGGCATGTCGCAGTCAGACCCATCTCTCACAGAACTCGGAGAGCAGCAGGCCGATCTAGCGGCCGCACGCATCGCCAGGGATCCCAAGCAGGCAACAGAGCTGATCGTTTCACCCGCCCTGCGATCGCAACAAACAGCGGCACCTATCGCCATCGCAACGGACCTCATCCCTCTGACGGTGAGCGATCTCGTCGAGGTCAAGATGCCCAACTGGGAGGGTGTGACAGAGGAGCGGGTCATCGAGATCTTTAAGGGTTCCCGACACCGCACACCCGAAGAGTGGTGGCAGGGTCTGCCAGGGGGTGAATCGTTTCGTGCCTTCCACGACCGCGTCACGACCGCGCTCGATAGTTTGCTTGCCGAACGAGGCATGGTGCGTGACGCCGAGGACCCGGGTCTGTGGCATGTCGAGTCCGATCCGGGACGAATCGTGATCGTTGCTCACGGAGGAACGAATTCGGTGTGTCTGACGCATCTCCTCGGAATCCCCCCTGCACCGTGGGAGTGGGAGAAGTTCGTGCTTTTCCATGCAAGTTTCGCCAGGGTCAAGATGATCCCGCTCGCCGGATCACACGTTCCGAGCCTCCGAACCTTCAACGACCAGGACCACATACCTCCTCACCTGCGGAGCAGGTAGGAACAGATTTCAGATCTCAGAGGTCAGATCTCAGACCGGAAGTGAGAGAGTTCTGCGGCCTCACCCGTGCCGGTTGCCGGTCTGTTGTCTGACATCTGCTGTCCGCTGTCAGCCTGTTCTACTTTCCGTACCTTCGTTCCCTCAACGTGTAGTTGCGGAGCGCGCGGAGAAAGTCGACTCTGCGAAACGCCGGCCAGTAGACATCCACGAAGGAGTACTCAGCGTACGCAGCCTGCCACAGCATGAACCCGGACAGTCGTGCCTCACCCGAAGTGCGGAGCACGAGATCTGGATCGGGAAGGTCGGATGCATACATCCGAGACGACAGTGCTTCCCTGTCGATATGGTCGGTGATCTGGCTAGCGCTGATGCCCTCATCCGCGAGATCGGTCACGAGGTCCTTTACCGCATCCACGATCTCCTGGCGCCCGCCGTACGCAAGTGCGATCGTCACACGGCGAGACCCGTTCCCGCAGCGACCCTCGAGGCCTTTCGCAGCCTCGACGAGGTCGGCTGGCAGGAGATCGAGACTGCCTATGAACTTCACGGTCACGTTCTGCCCCGCGGGTGTCTGGGGGATCCGATGGAACAGGTCCGACAGGACCTTGTAGTAGGGGACGAGCTCCTCGTTCGGCCGAGCGAGATTCTCGGTGGACAACAACCAGCAGGTAACGGCATCGATCTCAAGTTCGGCCGTCCACGCCAGGAACTCCTCGAACTTCGCCATGCCAACGCGATAGGAGGCCTCATAATCCGGCAGTCCCTCCGCCCTGGCGTATCGACGATGTCCGTCGTGGATGACACCGATATGGCGAGGGAGCGCCTCCCTGTTGAGACGGGACAGGAGTCGTTCCTCATAGAGGTGGTAGACGGGTCGCAGGACCTGCTGTTTGAGCGACATCCTTGCCTCCGATCTCCCGACGAGTGCGCGTGAGCGTGAATCCTAGCGTTACCGACCACAAGCATCTGGAAGCGTTATGGCCGTTCAGCATGACCTCTCGGTGTATGGCCGTGGCAGTCTCGATGCAGGGTATCGGCTCTCATGTGTAGCCTCTTGTCCTCATGGACCGAACACGATGGACCCTCGGCAAGATGCAGAACCCGATTCGCGGGTTCCTCCACGGCGCGTCGGCGATCGTTGCTGTGTTCGCGACAGTCTTCCTCGCGTGGCAGGCACCCAATTGGGGGATCAGGATCGGTGCGGTGATCTTCGGTCTCGCGATGGTTGCCCTCTACACCACGAGCTCGCTGTACCACGCCATCCCGTGGCAGGAGGTCTGGAAGCGGCGGATGCAACGATTGGACCATTCCATGATCCTCGTTCTGATCGCAGGAACCTATACACCCGTCGCCATAGCGACCCTCGAAGGTTCTCTGCGTTGGACCGTCCTCGCGATCGCATGGGGAACGGTCGCCATCGGATTCATCCAGCACGCCTTCTTCCCAAGAGACAAACAGAACTTCTCTATGATCCTCGCGATTTCGATGGGTTGGCTTGGCATCTTCATCGCATGGAAGTTCGTCCAGGAACTGGGTTGGCTCGCCGCTGGCCTTGCGCTCCTGGGTGGAGCGATCTACACGGTGGGTGTTGTGCTCCTCGTCACCAACCGCCCCCGTTTGTGGCCGCGTGTCTTTTCGTACCACGAGGTGTTCCACATCATGGTGGTAGCAGCGACGTCGGTCCACTTCGTCGTGGTGTGGCGATACGTTCTCCCCGTCAGCGGTTGACCTGGCAGCGGTTCACGGCTGCACGTTCTCCGGCAGAGAAGGTCCGGGGACACGAAAGAGAAGCAACCGCCCCTCTTCGTATCCACCGTTGTGGAAACCATAGGTTTCACCCTTGTCGATGTGGAGGACATCACCTCGACCGATGCGGAACATCTCCCCATCAACGGTGAATTGAATATCACCCTGGAGACACAGATACATGCGGTGATCCTTTACGGATTCTCGCTGTGGCCTGTCCACACCGATTGGAACGATGATCTCTGCGAAGGACGCAAGTTCAAAGGCCGTGGGTGTGAGCTCTCTCAGCTCGAAATCGCCAAACGCGAACGGAACGGCATCTGAATAGCGTCTGAGTTCCATAGTCAGACTCTAGACATGAGATATCAGACAACAGACAACAGACAACAGACGTTCCTCGCAGTTCCTGTCTGTGTTCTGCTGTCTGATAACTGGTGTCTGAGAATCTGTCACACCGTGTCTGTAGCTTTGTGGATATGGAAACGATGCAACTGGTTCACACCACACATACAACGGATCTCACCACATGGATGGACGCGGATGTCGAGGCGTTCTTCGCTCAAGAGGGTCTCGCCGTCAAGGTCGTCGAGCACTGCAACGACGCAACCTGCCCCGAGTGCTTCGCAGCGGCTGCTCCGGCTCGAGCCGCCTGATCACCCAGTGTTCGTCAGGCGGGTCTAGCGGTGTTCCTTTCGCAGGACGAACTTGAGACCCGACCAGGTCTCCGATATGGCCGCGATCTTCACATCGACGAATCCCTTGGCGAAGAGCGGGGGGAGCAGGACATCCCGGCTCTGCAGCTCCGAGGTGATACCCGAGGCCTTCTTTGGCCAGCACACCCAGACAGCCCCCTCGACGGGGAGCGCTGCGATGACCCGATCGATCGCACCCTCGATATCGTTGCTCGTCCGAGCGAACAGCAATGCGACATCGGCAGTACGGAACCGGCTACTCACCCTGACACCATCAGGAAGCGGAGCGAGTAGGTCGCTGAGATCCCCTGGAGCACCTGCAGTGAGAACCTTGAAACCGTTCTTGATCCCGAGCTTTCGGGAGAGAGGTGTTCCACTATATCCAGCCGTCATATATGCCCCAGAAAAGCTTCCAAGACGACGATCTGTTCCCGTACGGAATCCATCGACCCTCCTCCCGATGTGCGTCTGAATGCGATACTTTCGACGGGATCGAGTCTCGCCACATCAGCAACGGTGAATCGAGCGTCGTGTTCCACGAGTTCGGGGCCTGTGACGGTAGCAAGATCACGGTCCGCAGCAACGAGATCGGCCACAAGCCCACCGACGATGTGATGGGCCTGCCGGAACGGAACACCACGTTCGACAAGCACCTCGGCGAGATCGAGGGCGGTCACCCAGGCGTCGGGGGGTGGTGGATCAAAGGCTGCCGATGCAACCATTCCGCCAAGGGCACCGAGCGCTCCAGAAAGCGTGTCGTCTGCATGAAATACAGCTCTCTTGTCCTCCTGGAGATCCCGGTTGTACGTCATGGGAAGACCCTTCTGGAGCGTCATGATGGTGGTGAGATCACCGATGACGGTTGCTGTCTTTCCACGAGCCAACTCTGCAATATCGGCGTTCTTCTTCTGCGGCATCGCTGACGAGCCGGTTGTGAAGGCATCAGCGAATGTCACCCAGCCGAACTCCGTAGTGCACCACAGCACGAGTTCCTCCGACAAACGTGACAGATGAACCATCGCCTGGGTCACACACCACACGAACTCGGCAGCGAGGTCCCTCGAACCGACTGCATCCATTGAGTTGGCGAACACACCATGCATACCAAGATGTTCAGCGGTAAGCGCGGGATCAAGAGCTAGCGAGGACCCCCCTGACGCACCAGCACCGAGAGGCGAGACGTCGATCCGTTCTCGCGCATCCCTGAATCGTGCGACATCACGCGAGATCATCCAGGCATAGGAGAGCAGGTGATGGGCGAGCGGTACCGCTTGCGCTTGCTGTACGTGCGTGTAGCTCGGTACAACCGTCGAGCCTACGTTCTTGGCTTGGTCGATGAGGGTCGACATGAACTGCAGCAGCTGGCTGATTCTCCCATCAACCGCATCCCTGAGATAGAGCCGCAGATCGAGGGCGATCTGATCGTTGCGTGAACGTCCCGTATGGAGTTTGCCGGCAACATCACCGACCAGCTCACCAAGGCGCCGCTCCACGGCGCTATGAACATCCTCATCAGTCTCGAGAAACGAGAACCGACCTGATTCGGCCTCAGCCGCGATCTCCCCAAGGGCATCACCGATCGCAGTTGCCTCCTGTGTTGTGAGCAATCCAACTTCAGCGAGCATCGATGCATGGGCGATCGAGCCAGCGACATCAACATCAAGTAGACGGCGGTCTGATGTATCGACCGTGAAGCTCCACAGCGCCTCGGCCGGCCCACCCTCGAATCTCCCGCCAGACCACAACGTCATTTAGAGATCCAAGACATCAGATTCCAGAGTACAGACTCAGAGGCGAATCGCAGCTGGCCGGCCCACGATCTGTTGTCTGGTGTCTGGTGTCTGGTGTCTGGTGTCTTCTTCATCATTCGCCTTCACCGAGGCGTTTCTCAGCGAACGTGCGGAGGCGGAGGGATTGCAACCTGATGAACCCCTCGGCATCCGACTGGTTGTAGACATCGTCTGCCTCGAACGTGACCGTTGCCTCATCGTAGAGAGCATGTGAATCCGATCTCCGACCATCCACTGTGACCTGGCCCTTGTACATCTTGAGACGTGCCTCACCGGTCACCGTCTTCTGGAGATCGTCCATGAAGTGCTGCAGCGCCTCTCTCTCGGGTGCGAACCAGAAACCGTTGTAGACCATCTCCGCGTACCGGTTCGACAGTTCGTCACGCAGATGAGCAACCTCACGATCCAGGGTGAGAGATTCGACCGCCCTGTGTGCGTGGTACATGATCGTGCCGCCAGGCGTCTCGTACACACCACGACTCTTCATTCCAACGAACCGGTTCTCGACGATGTCCACTCGACCAACGCCGTGTTTCCCACCGAGCTCGTTCAGCTTCGTCAACAACGCCACTGGCGACAGACGGACACCGTTGACGGATACCGGGTCGCCCTCTTCGTAGCCGACCGTCACGAACTCGGGTTCATCTGGGGCATCCTCAGGGTCAACGGTCAACTTGAACATGCCCTGAGGCGGACCGACCCACGGATCCTCGAGGACGCCGCCCTCATATGAGATGTGGAGGAGATTCGCATCCATCGAATACGGCATGTCAGGCGTAACGGGAGTCGGTATGTTGTGCTCTTGTGCGTAGGCAACACAGTCTGCACGACCCTTCAGATCCCATTCGCGCCAGGGGGCGATGACCTTGATATCTGGCTTGAGGGCGTAGGCGGACAGTTCGAAACGTACCTGGTCGTTTCCCTTCCCGGTGGCACCATGAGCGATCGCGTCGGCCCCGGTATCGATCGCAGCCTGCACCAAACCCTTGGAGATCACTGGTCGCGCAAGCGATGTTCCCATGAGGTAGTAACCCTCGTAGAGCGACGAAGCCCTGAAGGCGGGGAACACATAGTCCTCGACGAACTCCTCCCTGAGGTCCTCACAGATCGCCTGCACCGCTCCGGTATTGAGCGCCTTGACTCGAGCTTCCTCCGTCTCTTCACCCTGTCCAACATCGGCCGTGTACGCAACGACCTCAGCTCCGTACTCCTCCATGATCCACCGAAGGATCACCGAGGTGTCCAACCCCCCGCTGTAGGCGAGAACAACCTTCTTGATATCACCGCTCATGTCTACTCCATTCCCTGTAACCGTTGTGAAACTTGTTGTACTTCGCGGCCATCGGATGCGACCACGAGGATGGTGTCGTCACCAGCGATCGTTCCCACCACACCGTCGATACCCGCTGCGTCGACCCGGCTGGCGACGAACTGCGCCGCACCAGGTGGAACGGCGAGGATGATCAGGTTCCCCGAGATGGCGACCGATTCAACGAACTCATCAACCGCCTGATAGAGCGCAACTCGGTGTGTGCTGACGTCGTGGCTTCCCATGCGGTACGTGTACACACCAGAACTCTTGTCTCTCACCCTCACTGCACCGATGGCATCAAGGTCGCGAGACACCGTTGCCTGTGTGATGTCGTAGCCGTTCACCGAGAGAGCATCGAGAATCTCGGCCTGACTCGTGATGGTGTCGCCCTCGAGTAGTTCTCTGATCCTGCGTCTTCTGGCATTGGTGTCCGCCCTCATACGACCGGTTCTCGTGTGATCATCGTCCCGATGCCCTCAGGGGTGAACACCTCGAGAAGAAGCGAATGCTGGATCCTGCCATCGAGAATGTGGGCCTGGCGGACACCACCGTCAACGGCTTCCACGCATGCCCTCAGCTTGGGAAGCATCCCCGCCGATATCGACCCTGAATCGATCAGCTCTTCGAGTTCATGTGTTGTCGCGCGCGAGATAAGGCTGTTGTGGTCTCCGAGATCCCGATACAGGCCCTCAACATCGGTGAGGAAGATGAGCTTTGACGCTCCAACAGCAGCAGCAAGCGCCCCCGCCGCGGTGTCGGCGTTCAAGTTGTACGTCTTACCATCGTTTCCTCGTGCGATCGGAGCGATCACGGGTAAGAAACCCTGGGCTTGCAGACCCTCGACGATACCAACGTTGACTTCGAGGATCCGCCCAACGAACCCGAGTCTCTTGTCATACGGCTCAGCAACGAAGAGGTTCGCATCGAGACCGGACACACCGGCGGCAACGGCACCATGATTATTCACGAGCCTGACGATGTCGGGGTTGATCTCGCCTACGAGGGTCGACTGAACAACGCGTATGGTCTCTTCATCGGTGATGCGCAGACCTTCATGGAACTGTGGCTCGATGCCACGCTGCCCCATCGCCGCAGAGATATGGGGACCACCCCCATGGATGATGATGGGGTTGATTCCAACGTAGTGCAGCATCGCTACATCATCAGCAAAGCTCTCTCTTGTGCTCTCATCCACCATTGCGGACCCGCCATATTTCACGACGACCGTGGTGCCTCTGAACTTCCGGATGAACGGGAGCGCTTCGGAGAAGATCGATGCCTTTCCCATACCCCTTGCGATTCGCGATTTCTTTGGGTTCGGGGTTGTGTGGCCGGTATTCATGGCATCCACCCTTCCCTTGGCAGACCCGCGATCTGGTCAAGACCGAACATAAGGTTCGCACACTGAACCGCCTGGCCCGCTGCGCCCTTGACCAGGTTGTCGATAGCCGAAACGGCAACAAGTGTGTTCGTTCTCTCGTCGAGATGAAACGACACCATCAGATTGTTCGATCCAACAACCCAGCGCGTGTGGGGTGGCTCGGATCGGCGCTCGACGAACGGTGCATCCAGGTACGCAGCATCGAAAGCTGTCTGGATATCTTCGAGACCAACCGACTCAACGGGTGTGCTGTAGGTCGTCGCCAGGATCCCACGCTGCATCGGTACCAGGTGTGGCGTGAAGAGAAGCGACACGGATGTTTCCGTCACCATCTCCAGCGCTCGTTCCATCTCGGGTCCGTGCCGGTGGGTGAGTACCTTGTAGGCGGTCGAGGACTCGTCGATAACACCGAACGACAGTGAATCCCCGCCACCTCGGCCTGCCCCAGATGCCCCGGTGAGCGCGTCAGCGATGATCCCATCTGGTTCGAGAAGGCCATGTGAGAACAGCGGTGCAAGCGGCATGACTACCGATGTTGGAAAACAGCCAGGGACCGCGACGTGGTTGGAGCCGCTGATCTCGTCTGGGAACAGTTCAGGTATCCCGTAGGCCCACGAACCGAGCTGGGCAGGGAAGGGATGCTCAGCACCGTAGGCCTCAAGGTATCGCTCAGGGGTATCGAAGCGAAAGTCGCTACCGAGGTCGACGATCTTCGTATCCGAATCGAGAAGCTGCATCGCTGGCTCCGCCGACGCACCGTGGGGTAGCGCCATGAACACGACGTCGAATTCTGCCAGGTTCTGTTCCGTGGCAGTCACGAGAGGGCGGTTTCCACCACTCAGTTGAGGGTGCACCGCTCCAAGTTCCTGGCCGGCTCTCGTGTTCGCCCCGAGAAGACCTACGGTGAAGGAAGGATGGGCGTCAAGAAACCTGACGACCTCTCCACCTGCGTACCCCGATGCGCCGAGGACAGCGGCTCTGTACATGTTCTGCCTTGTTCGATTCAGGTAGTATACGGATATACGAATCTATATGCAGTCAGGATTCGAGGGTCCTCATGTGCGGCTCTCGTGTTCGAAATCCCGGAGACCGGCGGTCCTCCTCAGAGAGTCTTCCATCGGCCGGGACAGCCTTCGCAATCCAACCAGATCTGTTCTGATGGTTCTCCCTGTATGAGACGCCGAGCCTCGGTACGGATCATCACACCAACGAGTGCTCCCTGGGGAGTGGAAACGACAACGAGCGACGTCCCACGACCTTCCATCCGCTCCACGAGAGGCTCCAGGAGTGTGTTCGGTCTTACTGTCGTCGGCCCCAACTCCATCACGGTGCTCACAGGAGTACCGGGGTCATGCTCCCATGATGAACCGCGAAGTCTGCCAACAACAACATCACCACAGTCAAGGACGAGGGCTTCCTCCCAGCCCGCCGCCGAAGTCCGAGCGAGCACATCACCGATCGGTTCATCAAGTTGCGATGTGGGGATGTCGCCCCTCGTGGCGTCAGACACAACCAGAGAGGTTGGGGGTTTGCCTTCTATAGGCAATCCGGCTGCCCGCCAATCTGCGATGCCAAGCGTGTAGTCGAACACCCTCTCGAATCCGAACGCTTCAAGCCGACACGCGGCCCGTGGAGACATGTCTCACAAACCGTCGTGTCAATAGACGACGACCGGTTTCCCTTTCGCCATCGAGGCAACGGCGTGTGTGTCGAGACTCCTCAGGGGGAGGTTCACCGCGCCGGGAATGTGGCCAGATTCGTATTCCTCTTGAGGGAGAACATCAAGAACGAGTGCGCCGTCGTCGATCAGAGACAGAAGTTCACTTCGGTCGATGTTCGTGATCATCTCAGGCTCCGGCGAGGAATAGCCTCGCGTAGAAGGTCGACCACGCTTCTTGGGAGCCGGTCTCCTCATGCTCCTTCTGAGTCTTCAGCAAGAGATATACGATCTCGCTCCGGGTTATCGCACGGCCAAGACCGCCCCCAACAATGGCCTGGAGATGGCCCGAGTACCAACTCGCCCATTCCGGATCCGTGCCATCGGTCGAGATATACGCGGCGTGGTGAGCATGCCCGGTCTGCGTGAGGAGTTCGGCGAGTTCAGGGACTGTGACTTGAGATAGTGGTGCCATGTACGCACAGTACTACCCGAACTCGGGTCCTACGACGGCACTGACCTGCTCGTTTCCTGAGCAAACGGATAGCTGCTGAAAGGTCAGGCTCGTCGCTGTTCGATCAGGGTGTAGGCCTCATCGGCCGTATAGGGACCATGTTCGATCCGGTACTCGAGCAGCATCTTCATGATCATCCCAACCTCGCGCCCTGGTGGTATGCCCAGGTGCTCCATGACGTCGTTACCGTCGATCGGTGGTCGGAGACTGTCGAGCTCTTCCCTCTCTCTCAGTTCGGCAATACGCACTTCGAGATCATCGATCCTGTTCGAGATCGCCCTGGCCCTTTTGGCGTTGCGGGTCGTCACGTCACAACGTACCAACTCGTTGAGGTCTCCAAGCAACGGGCCGGCATCACGAACATAACGCCGAACTGCCGAGTCGGTCCAACCCATCTTGTAGGTGTGGGGTCGCATGTGGAGGAACACGAGCCTTGATACATCTTCGATCGTTGTCTTGGGGTATCTGAGGTCCTTCATGCGTGCCCTGGTCATCCGCGCACCGACCACATCATGATGGTGGAACGAAACACCACCACCGCTGAACTCCCTCGTCGCTGGTTTGCCGATGTCGTGGAACAGCGCCGCAAGACGGAGCTCGTATCGCGGACTCGTCTTGCCGACCACAGCGATCGTATGAGCGAGCACGTCCTTGTGTTTGTGTACGGGGTCCTGCTCGACCGCCAGGGCCGGCAACTCGGGAATGAACTCACTAGCGAGCCCCGACAGAACAAGCGCCTCGAGGGCGACAACAACACCTTCTCCGAGCAGTAGTTTGTCGAACTCGGTGCGAATGCGTTCAGCCGAGATGATCCCAAGACGCGACTTCATCTCTCCAACGGCCTGGATTGCATCTGCCTCAGGTATGAAACCGATCGTTGACATGAACCGGAACAGACGCAACATCCTCAGCGGATCGTCGCCGAAGGAGGTGTGGGCATCGAGAGGCGCTCGTAGCAGTTTCGACGCAAGATCCGCGAGTCCGCCGTGCGGATCGATCATCTCAGGCAAAAATCCCTGTGTGATGGGCAACTTGATCGCCATTGCGTTGACGGTGAAGTCCCGTCGCGATAGGTCCTCCTCGATACTCTCGCTGAATGTGACCTGTGGTTTGCGCGAATCGTCGCGGTACACCTCGGATCGCAACGTGGTGAGCTCGTAGGTAAGACCATCCCGAACGAGACCGATCGTCCCGAATGCCTTGCCAGCGAGGTACATGGAATGAGCCCAAGAAGCGGAGAGCTCCTCGATCCGGTCGGGTCGGGCATCGGTCGTGAAATCGAGGTCCGAGATAGGGCGGCCGAGAAGCGCATCACGAACGGATCCGCCCACGAGATACAGATCGTGCCCACCTTCAGCGAAGAGCGCAGCGAGGGCGATGACATCATCCGATAGGATCTTGGCAAGGCGGTCGGGAACGGTCACGAGCCTTGCATCCTTCCTCTATTCGCTAGCTCGTCAGCATATTCGTTCCAGGTGAATCCCACATGGGCCTTGATCCAAACGAGGGACAGCTCCGGGCGCGAGGTATACAATCGATAGGCATCCTTGACGAGGTCGAGGTTCTCAACGGCTCCGCTCTTTCGTTTCCATCCACGTCGTTCCCAACCCGCCGCCCATTCGTTGATCGTCTGGACCGCGAGCTTTGAGTCGCTGTACACCGTCGTTGCATGGCCTGTGGGTACAAGGTCAACCGCCCGGATCAGCGCCGTCAGCTCCATCCTGTTATTCGTCGTCTCGCCCCCATACCCACACGCCTCCGCAACAACGGTGTTGTCCTCTACATACACGGCACCCCAGCCACCCGGACCCGGGTTGGGAACCGAACTGCCGTCGGTGAATATCCCCGTTGTCGGATCCTCCTCGGTCGCCGGAGTCGGCGAAGATCCTTTGCGTGACGAACCACCTGAGTTCTTGCACGACAAACATGATCGGGGCGTCCACCCCGGATACCTATCGAGGACATTCTGGGTGAGTGAGAAGGTCTCCCCACAAGTCGAGCAGATGAATTCCGGCATGGCGGTGAGGGTAGGCGGACGTCAGATATCAGATATCAGACGACAGACGTGGTCTGCAGTCTGTGCTCTGCTGTCTGCACTCTGCTGTCTGTCTTCACGCTCCGGGGTTTGTCATGACTCCGGTTGCGAGCTTGAAGTCCCGTGGCGATGTCACGAACAGAAGTGCATCGGAGAACGAGACTTCCCCTGCCTCGTAACGCTCGGTGATGGCTTGGTCAAACGTCTGCATTCCGTAGAAGCTGCCCTCGACGATCTGCTCGAACAGTGTTGACATCTTCTCCGGGTCGACAAGACGCTCACGCACGGCCTCCGTGTTGAACATGATCTCCACAGCAGGGACCCGTCCAGGGCCCTCGATCTTGGGGATGAGTCGCTGGGACACGATCGCCCGCAAGGACGTGGCAAGCATCTGCCTGATGCGGCGCTCGAGATACGGAGGGAACGTGTCGAGGATCCTGTGGACGGTCTCCACGGCGTCGATCGTGTACATGGTCGATATGACGAGGTGTCCCGTTTCAGCCGCAACAAGCGCTGCTTCCATCGTCGCGTCATCTCTGAGTTCGCCGACGTAGATGACATCAGGATCCTGGCGTATAACCGACGCCATACCTGCCGCGTAGCTCTCGGTGTCAACACCGACTTCTCTCTGCGACACGATCGCCCGCTTGTCCTTGTGGAGCACCTCGATCGGATCTTCGATCGTGATGATGTTGGCCCTACGGTTCGTATTTATGTAGTCGATGATCGCAGCGCACGTGGTGGTCTTGCCTGACCCCGTCGGTCCCGTGACGAGAATCAGTCCGTCCCGTTCATCACACACGCGCGACACGCTCTCAGGAAGTCCGAGTTCGGTGAACGTCATTGACGATGGCGCAACTGACCGCACGACGATGTTGATCGATCCACGCTGGCGGTATGCATTGACCCTGAATCGACCGAGACCTGGTTGGCCATACGCAAAATCGAGGTCTGACGAGTCGGTGATGGTGTGGATGAGCCGCTCAGGAGCAAGGTCAGTAAGAAGTGCTTCTGTCTGTTGTGGGGTGAGTGGCGGCAATTCTGCCAGATTCAACGCACCATCGATGCGGTAGGCAGGAGGAGACCCGACCTTCAAGTGCAGATCCGAACCGCCGATCGATACGAGCTTGGCGAGCAATTCGTCAAGCTCAGGTAATTGGTCTGGCACGGAACCTCCACGTGATAATTTGGGCCACCATGTGGTATCGGCCGTCGCCCCACCGCTCTTAAACGAGTTCCCAGAACGGCTTGAGCGCCTCGACCGCAAGATCGACGACTCTCCTTGAAGAACCATCCAACACCGTGGGCCATTCACCCTGTTCACGAAGACCTGCCAGACCTTCTACCGTCGCAGCTGCACCCGACACGAGTGCATCTAGGTCATATCCACCTTCGAGGAAGGCGACAACACGGTTCGATGGCACAACGGACGTGAGGGCAGCCGCCATCTGTCCGTAGTCGCCCGATTCGAGGTTGAGTCCACCGAGAGGGTCATCTTTGTGCGCGTCGTAGCCAGCGCTCACGAGGATCCAGTCTGGAGCGAACTGCTCCAGGACGGGGAGCACGACCCGTCGGAACGCTGCACGCTGACTGGATGAGGATGTTCCACCCGGCAGAGGAATGTTGACCGTCGTACCCGCAGCACCACCCTGACCTGATTCGGTGACCCACCCGGTACCTGGATAGAACGGAAACTCGTGCATTGAGATGTAGAGCACCTCAGGATCAGTCCAGAACGAGTGCTGTGTTCCGTTCCCATGGTGTACATCCCAATCGACGATCGCGACCCTTGACCCCATCGATCGCAGATACGCAGCAGTCACAGCAACGTTGTTAAACAGACAGAACCCCATCGCTTGATGACGTTCGGCGTGATGACCAGGAGGTCGCACCGCAACAAAGGCAGACACCGCCACACCACGCATCAGCGTGTCGACCGCGCAGGGACCTGCACCCGCAGCATGAAGAGCGGCATCGTACGAAGCAGGAACCGCGTAGGTGTCCTCATCAAATGCACCACCACCTCGGAGGCAGAACTGTTGCACCTCGTCAACGTACGTCGCGTCGTGGACGGATTCGAGCAGAGAACGGTCCACCTCTGGAGCCTCGATGTCGATGATGTCGACAGCGGAACCCCGGATACCCGATACTGTCGCCTCGACGCGTTCCGGTCGTTCGGGGTGACCACGCGGCACGAGATGTTGGAGGCTGAATTCATGGGTGACGAGCAGTATTGCCATGCTCGGATTCTGGCATGCGCCGGGCATCTCGCGATCAGGGGTACATTACTAAGCGCCTGGCAGGACTCCCGGAGAGGTCATGGCACTACCTGACACACCACATCGCGTCTTTCAAAGAGGCACCTGGCCGGGCTCGGTCTCTCTTCGGCGCGGCTGGGCGCGCGCTGAAGCACGCCCCTGGAACGATTCTGTTGAGGACGCCTCGCTTCGACTGGTGCGCGGAGGATCCGGATTCATCGAGGCGTGTGTCCAACGCTTGATGCACCTCGGGGCACCGAGTGTGTTGTCATCGCCTCTTGCACCCTCTGCGCGACGCCCATGGGAAGCAGCGGGGTTCGAGCCGAACCTCGATCTTGCCCTTATGAGACTCGACCTCGAGCCATCGATCACAGCCCCGCAACATCTCGTCGTACGTGAAGACACATTCGACATCGATCAGATGCTCGAGATCGATCGTGCTGCTTTCGCACCGTTCTGGCGATTCGATGAGACCGCTCTCGTCGAGTCCATCGGGGCAACTGCAAAGTCGAGCGTGTTCATCATCAGAGATGGTGACAGGGGCATCACAGGGTATGCGGTCGTTGGATACGGCCACGCCATCTCGTACCTCCAACGCGTGGCGATCGATCCCGCATGGCAAGGCAACGGGATGGGAAGAAGCCTCGTACGGGCATCGGCACGCAGCGCCAGACGACACGGCTCGAAAGCGCTCCTTCTCAATACGCAGTTCGACAACGGGCCAGCGATCGGATTGTACGAATCTGAGGGCTATCGACAACTCCCCGAGTCGCTCGCGGTACTCAAGGCCGGTTGACCTGTGCCCCCCAGACTGCCTGATCGGTATCGGCTCAATATCCGGCTTGGAAGTGATGGAGATATCGAAGAGTGGCTCGCGAAGGACGACACACTCGACCGACCCGTTCTCATCAGATACCTCGCCCCGGAATCCACACCAGACCGTCATACATCATTCCTGACCGGCGTCCGAGCTGCGGCGGCGCTCACCGAGATCCACTTGCAACGAGTGTTCGCGGCGGCAGATACAACAGCGTCCGCGTACTCCGTCTCCGAGTGGGATGGTGGTGTCACTATCGACGACCGCATTCGGGCGGGTGAAGCACTGCCAGCGGAGGAATTCCTACCCAACGCCGCAGGCCTTTGTCTTGCTCTGGCCCGTTTCCACGAGGTAGGGGGCATCCACGGAGCCATCGATACATCCGCGATCCACTACTCGGCAGCGCACCCTGTCAAGCTCGGGGCGTTCGGACGTATACAGCGGTGGGAGGACCAGTCGGACGACACCAGGGCACTCGCTGAGGTGCTGCGGGCAGCGATCACAGGAACCCACGACTCCGGTGTCATGCCCTCTGCAGTCATCGATGGAATCGATCCATCGGTGGACATTGCTCTCTCAGCCGGAATCGCCGGAGACCTCGATGCACGTGGTTTGGCCAACGCACTCGGGTCGACCGACTTTGTGCCGCCCGAAGAGACATCACCGGCGAACCCATGGAAAAGCCTCGTGCTCTTCGCCGCGATCGTCGTAACCATCTCGCTGCTCGCCGCGGTCGGTCTTGCAGCGGATTTCGATCCCGATTCCCCCTTCCTGTACCCGGTTGCAGGAGAACCATCCACTCCCTCGGTCACGACACCGATCATCATCGAAGACGTGGAAGCAACTGACGACCTGCCAGCGACCGCCACCGTATATGATCCACTCGGTGACGGGGTCGAGAGCGACGGCTCTGTCAGCAACGCAGTTGACGGAAACCGTTCAACATCGTGGTCGACAGAGGCCTACTCACGTCCGATCAGCGACATCAAGGAGGGTGTCGGACTCGTTCTCGATGTAGCAGGCACACCGAGCGCGGTGTACATCACCGGCTCCCCAGATACGACCTACATGATCGGCTGGTCAGGCACCATCCCTGACGATCCCACACTGTGGGAACACGTCGGTAGAGGGACACTGCAGACATCTGCTGTGCGCATGCAACTGCCCGTCCGCGGCGGCGGGGTATGGAGGTTGTGGCTGACGAACCTTCCCGAGCGACCCGACGGGTCGTACCAGAGCAGCATCTCGCATGTTCAGTTCACGTCCTGACACCTCTGCCGGCATCCTGCTACCTACGCTCTGTGCCTAATGACCGATAGAGCCGACCTCGACATCGCACTCATCGATAGATACCTGAGTGGTGACATCGATGCCTTCAACGAACTCATGGCTGCGCATGAAGATCGCGTTTTCGCAGTGTGCCTGAGAATGTTGCGCAACCGTGAGGCTGCCCTCGACGCTACACAGGACACGTTTCTCACTGTGTTTCGCAAGGCAGATAGATTCAAGGCACAAGCTGCCTTCTCGACATGGCTCTACCGTGTGGCGGTCAACACGTGTTATGACCACCTGCGACGTCAGAAGAGAAAACAGGCTGACAGCCTGCCGGATTCACACGATGCCCCTGACCCGAGCACCGACGATCTCCTGCGTGCCGTCGATGTGCGCTCCGATATCGAAGAGGCCCTGCTGGCGCTCTCGCCCGACTTCCGTGCAGCTGTCGTCCTCGTCGATCTCCAGGGCATGTCACTTGAGCAGGCGAGCGATACCCTCGAAGTACCAACAGGAACCATCAAGAGCCGGCTCTTCAGAGCGCGGAAACAACTTTCTCAAAGTCTTGGGAACCTCAGGCCCCCGAACGAACATCAAACCGGGGACACCGGAGAAACATGAACGACGCTGACATCTCACTCATTCTCTCGCTTGCACATGGCGAACTCGACGGCCAGGACCGCCTGGCCGCTCTCGAACGCGTGGAAGCAAGCCCGGAACTGGCAGATGAGTTGGCCGTCCAGATAGAGATGATCGATGCCGTTCAGGACATGCCGGACATCACGGCTATGACGGAACCTGAACGCGCGACGCTTCGGTCGGATCTCATAGAACAACTTCGCCTCGATCCAGCACCCGTCGCCATCCCTACGAAACGAACGGTCCCATGGTGGCAACCCGTCTTCGGTCTCGCATCAGCCGCGGCTCTTGTCGTAGTTATCGTCGTCGTACCTGGCATGCTCTCGTCGAGCAACGACTCGAACGATGTCGCCTTCACAGAGGTCAGCAGCGACCTCGATGGCAGCAGCGACGGACAAGGGGGATCAGCCGATTCCGAGACGGAGCGGTTCGCAACAAGCGAAAGCGGTAGCGCTGGTCTCGATACAGCTCCCGATGGTGCCGTGTCCGAAGACACTGCCTCGATAGCCGAGGACAACGTCGCCACCACCGGGGCCCCCGCTGCACCATTGCCTCCCTTGTTGTTCCGGGTCCCGGACCAGAGGGAAGACGAGTTCAGCGATATCGCAGCGAAGGGAACGTCTGCTGCGACTATCCGTGAGCAGCTCGTCAACTCCGGGTTCAGCACAGAAGACGCGAGTGTCTTCTTCAATGAGGCTCTCGCCTCCTGCGTCGCTGATCTTGCCGTTGTAAACCCGGGAACCATCTTCGTTCCCCTCGGGAACAGCGATCAAGGAACAGTCTATGTTGGTGTCAATACAGGTGAAGGGATCGATGACATCATTGAGATTGCTGTCGATAGCTGCTCGGTTGTCACCCCGACGCCCTAGGACACAACCGGCAGCGCTACCAACGGGCTAATCTGTCGAATCATGGCCGACAGAAATCCCCCTCTTTCCGCACGGATCGCAGACTTCCTTGAGATGATTGCCACTCGCGTTCGCGAGCTCTCCGTTGATCGTGCTGCCGTCGGTATCACCTGGGCAGCCCTTGGCGTCATCCTCGTCGCGGGAGCCGTCATGGCGATCTTCTGGCTTCTCGTTGGAATATTCAGGGCGCTCGGGGAGCTGATTGGTACGGAAACTGCATATGCCGTTGTCGGCTTGATCCTGATTCTGGTAGGAGCTCTGGTCTGGTCACGGCGGTATCCACAAGACCGCACATCACAACAGGAGTGAGCATGACCGAGAAGGTCCTCATCATCGGGTCAGGTCCAGCAGGGCTGACCGCAGCAATCTACGCCGCACGTGCCGGACTCGAACCGCTCATGGTCGAAGGCATGGAACGCGGTGGTCAACTGATGATCACCACAGACGTCGAGAACTTCCCTGGCTTCCCTGATGGGATCATGGGTCCGGATCTGATGGACCAGATACGAAAACAGGCCGAGCGTTTCGGCACGCGAATCATCAGCTCCGATGTTTCACGGGTCGACTTCTCTCAACGCCCATTCAAGGTGTGGGTCGGGAAGGACGAGTTCGTCGCGGACTCGATCATCATCTCGACGGGGGCATCAGCACGTTGGATCGGAGTCCCCGGGGAGGAGCGACTCAGAGGATACGGCGTTTCGGCATGTGCGACATGCGATGGCTTCTTCTTCCGCGACAAGGAACTCATCGTTGTTGGTGGCGGCGACACAGCTATGGAGGAAGCGCTCTTCCTCACGAAGTTCGCATCCAAGCTGACGGTGGTTCACCGAAGGGACGAATTCCGGGCCTCACCGATCATGGCCCAACGGGTCATGGACCATCCCAAGATTGACGTCGCGTGGAACTCCACGGTCGACGAGATTCTCGGAGACGACCTCGTGACCGGTGCCGTCTTGCGCGATACGGTCACCGACGAGACAACGGAACTCGCCGCTGACGGTGTATTCGTTGCAATAGGTCACGATCCGAACACGAAGATATTCTTGGATCAACTCGAACTCGATGACGCCGGATACATCGTTGTTTCACCGGGAACGACACTGACATCCGTCGAGGGTGTCCACGCCGCAGGTGATGTCACAGACAAGGTCTACCGCCAGGCGATCACAGCTGCCGGACTCGGCTGTCAGGCCGCCCTCGATGTACAGCACTGGCTCGAAGCAAACGAAGCCTGAGGAATCCAAAGCACATTCGTGTCGTTGACATGGATGTATGAGAGGAGACGAACATGGGTCAGAACACGACCATAGCGACCGACAGCGACTTCGCATCCATCGTTGCATCTGACACACCAACCCTGGTTGATTTCTGGGCGGAGTGGTGTGGCCCTTGCAAGATGATGGACGGACCGCTCGACGAGTTGGCGGGAGAAAGCGCTGGCAAGCTCAACGTCGCAAAACTCAATGTCGACGAGAACCCTGGCACGATGAGCGCTTACTCGGTCATGAGTATCCCAACGCTCATCGTTTTTCAGAACGGCGAAGAGAAGCGTCGCTTTGTCGGGGCCCGCAGCAAGGGGCAACTCGAAGCGGAACTCGCCGAGTATCTTCAGTAGCAGGGTGTCGCTGAAGCGCACACACGCTCCTCGAACCTGCAACGATTGAGTCGTGAGGCTCTATCACAAAGGCGATCGTGGTGAGCCGGTCCGGGATGTCCAGGACCGGCTCTCCGCGTTGGGGTTCGATCTGGCGTCGGATCAACCTGGCATCTTCTCCGAAGGCACCTATCAGGCGATCGCCGACTTTCAGGCTGAACGCGGCCTTCCTGTCGACGGCATCGTCGGTCCTGACACGTGGCGATCGCTTGTCGACGCCGGGTTCCGTCTTGGCGATCGGATGCTGTACCACCGTGTTCCGATGATGCGTGGAGACGACGTCTCCGAACTTCAAGCTCGCTTGAACTCTCTTGGTTTCGACACGAACAAGGTGGACGGGATCTTCGGGCCATCCACCTTGGGGGGCGTGCTCGATTTTCAACACAATCGCGGTCTGGCCGAAGACGGTATCGCCGGGGACATCGTGGCCTCCGAACTCAGACTGGTGGAACGAGCAACGCAGAAACCCGGTCGTGAGTCAGTCAGAGAACGCCAGTGGCTCCAATCACTTCCTGAATCCGTGGCGGGACAACGTATCTACATCGATCCTGCGTGTCGAACGCCCTCAGAAGCAGAGACGACCTGGAAGGCGGCAACCGCAGCTGGTGCAGCTCTCCAACTCCTGGGTGGTCATCCCATCATCAGCCGCAGTGTCGACACCACTCCAGATCCATCACTGCGAGCACAGCGAGCGAACAGGCTCGATGTCGACATAGTGATCGCCTTCCTCGTGCCTGAGGATGGAGAAGAAGGGATCTTCTACTTCAGTTCAGAACACAGCCGATCCGAAGCGGGTATGGCCATCGCCCAACTCGTCGCGGATCGTCTCGGTCTCGAGGCAAGCGGCCGAACGCTACCCATCCTCAAGAACACCCGATCGCCTGCCATCGTTGTGTCGGTACGAGCCATGCGCCGCAGGGTTGGTCGTATCGTTGCGAACGTTGTTGGGTCACTCTACGAAGAACGTATGCTCGTTCAGGAGCCAGGTTCGAACAGATGACGATAGATCCGCTCGAGATCCTCGGGTGATGTGTACTTGATCGTTATCTTGCCGCCCTTGCCCCGATAGTCGATCGATACCGTGGTGCCGAGGCGGTCCTGGAGTCGACCCTCCAGTTCGATGATGGCTGCTGGCCGAACTGCCGGAGCCTTCCTCCCGCCTGATTGGGACTGCGTCGAACGAAGACGGATCGCTTCCTCCACCCTGCGGACCGTCCAACCCTCAGCAACGGTGCGTTCGGCGATGTGTATAGCGTATCCCTCATCATCGGTCGCAAGAAGGGCCCTTGCGTGTCCCGCAGTGAGTTCCCCGGAGACCAGGAGAGACTGAATCCGGCCAGGAAGCGCAAGCAAACGGATCGTGTTCGAGACGGCACTGCGGCTCTTACCGACCTGGGTAGCAACCTCCTCGTGCGTCATACCAAAGTCTTCCAATAGTTGTCTGTAGGCGGCCGCTTCCTCGAGAACCGAGAGGTCCTCCCTTTGGAGATTCTCCACGAGCGCCTCGGTGAGGTTCGTCTTGTCATCCGTTTCGCTACGGATGACCGCCGGAATCCGGTCGAAACCGATCTGTTGACATGCACGAAGCCGGCGTTCACCAGCAACAAGCACGTACCCGTCGCCGTGTGGTCGCACGACCACGGGCTGGAGTAGTCCTACAGAGGCGATCGATGTCGCGAGGGATGCAAGCCCATCGCTATCGAAGTCGGTCCGTGGTTGGCCAGGATTGGGCTCGATCTGAGATATTTCGAGCTCTGCGTAACCTGCTGCGGGGTGATCCTGGGGCAGCAGGGCGTCCAAACCCCGACCAAGCCCTGTCTTACGTCCTGCCATGGCGTCTCCTGAACTCTCGAGCCAGCTCCCTGTAAGCGATCGCACCGCGCGACATGGGGTCGTACGCCTCGATCGGTTCGCCATACGAAGGAGCTTCACTCAGCCGGACGGTTCTTGGAATGACCGTCTTGTACGTTGTGTCACCGAAATGGTCCCTCACCTGACTCACGACATCGCTCGCCAGGGTGGTGCGACCATCGAACATCGTGAGCACCACACCCTCTACTTCAAGTTGAGGGTTAAGGCTCGCCTGAACGAGACCGATGTTCCGGGTGAGTTGGCTCACACCCTCAAGCGCGTAGTACTCACACTGGATCGGGATCAACACCTCCTCCGCCGCGGCCAATCCGTTTATGGTGAGCAACCCCAATGATGGCGGGCAATCGATGAGAACGAAGTCGTACTCATCGACGATCGCGGCTATGGCCTGCTTGAGTCGCAGCTCCCGGGAGAACATCGGGACAAGTTCTATCTCCGCCCCGGCAAGTTCGATGGTCGCGGGGACGACGTGGAGATCCTTTACCGAGGTGGGCTCGAGAACATCGGCGAGTGGGGCTCCTTCAACAAGGACATCGTAGGTTGATTGTTCGATGGATCCTCGATCTATCCCTAGACCTGAGCTTGTGTTTCCTTGAGGATCCAGATCGATGATGAGGATGCGTTCACCCTGGAAAGCCAGCCCCGCACCAAGATTGATGGCGGTGGTTGACTTTCCGACACCACCCTTCTGATTTGCGATCGCAATGATCTTGCCGGTTGACATCGCCTGGTCCGCTCCTCGGATGTGGGTGTGCTCTAGCTAAGGGTCATCCTAAGGAGCCAAAAGGGGGTGTCAAGCACCCCTGCACCTTCCGATGACAACGCAAAGCTAATACCATCGGGTGCGCTAGGGACATCGGGTTGTTGCTCGCGGCGAGATACACCAAAAAGACCAACACCAGAGCGATCGATCAGCTGCTTGGTGACGACCGCTGCTCTGGTCATCGGGAGAGATGCCCGGAACGTCGCCACATCGAATACACCCTGCATCGTGTCGATGTCCTGCCAGGCAACCTCGATATTGTCAAGTTCGAGAATGCGGATCGCCCGTCGTGCGGACCAGACCCGTCGCTCGGACCGATCAACAAGCAGACATGTCAGATCGGGGCGTGCGATTGCCAGGGGTATCGCTGGAAGACCAACACCACCACCAACATCAACGATGGTGGTGGCATCGGCCGGGATACCACGGATATATGCAAACGAGTCAAGGATATGACGATCCCATAACCTGTCGATCTCGCGTGGCCCAATACCACCCGAACGGATCGCCTCTGCTCCAAGCCAGCCCTCGAACTCGATCAACAAAGCCCGCTGGTGGGGAGTTATCGTCACTCCCAACCAGCGGGCCACATCGTCGAACATCCCCGGTGAAGGTTTCACATGAAACCTCTTGTGTGTAACCCGGGTGGTCCTTGTTTCACGTGAAACGTACGATCAGTCATCCTCGGTCGGTGTATCACCGTCGTATGCGATCACAACGGCACGTCGTGGATCCTCACCTTCGGAGTACGACCTCACACCGTCGATCTCGGCAAGTGCGTTGTGGACGACTTTACGATCGGCTGCGTTCATCGGCTCAAGCATGACCTCGTTGTGATCCTCAAGTACCTGCTCAGCTAGTTTCCCTGTGTACATCCGGAGCGCCTCGCGACGTCGCTCGACATACCCGCCAACATCGATCCTCATACGTGGTGCGCCATAGGTCTTGCGCTGGACAACAGTCCGTGTGAGCTCGAGCACGGAGTACATAACCGAACCCTTCTGACCGATCAGTGCTTCTGTCTGTTCGCCGGTCACATCCAGGTACAGTACCTCTTCTTCGATCCGGGTGGCTACATCACCCTCTAGACCAAAGGCGTTAAGAAGACCGCTGATAAATGCTGCTGCGACCTTTGCTTGCTCCTCGATAGGTGCCTGCTCGGGACGGTCGTCTCGTGGCTTTCGCTCCGATTCGCTTGTTGGCTCTGACACCTTTTTCTCCTGACGCCGTCTTCCGTTGGCTTGATTCTGTTTCGGCTTGGCGTTTCTCTGGTTCTGATCGCCGTTGCCACTCTTCCCACTGCTCTTTGATGATCCCGTGGGGCTGGCATTCTGTTTCGAGCCACCATCTGCCCGTGTCTCGGAGCTCTTACCCCCACGGCTTCGGCGGCGGCGACGCCGCTGCTTTGGTGCTCGTGTCACCTTCACAACCGCTTCGCGACCACCCATACCGAGAAAACCGGGTTTCGGTTCCTGGATCACCTCTACCGTTGCGTCTTCCCGCGATGCGATCTTGAGTTCACCGAGACCCGCCTCGACCGCAAGATCGACGGTCTTCGCTTGTACTTCTACCCACTCTTCAGCCGACTCCATCGGGCTACTTCCTTCGTTTGCGGTTGCGCTTCTTGCTGGCGTTCGGCGATGGCCCATCACTTGTTGGTTCGTCGGATGGGGAATCATCGGGTTCCGACTTGTCAGCGCCTTTTCCATTGGCATCACCACCGTGGGACCGCAAGATGAACGCTTGCTGGCCAACACGGAAGACGTTTGAGGTTGCGAAATAGAGACCAAGACCTGTGACGAAGTTCCATGAAATGAATCCAAAAACAACAGGCATGATCTTCATCGCATTCTGCATTCCCTGCATCTGGGAGTTCTGCGGGGTGTCGTTGTCCGAATCGTTTCGTTTGCGGGTGGTCTGCACCTGCTGGTAGAACCCGGCGACAACGATGATGCCAAGAAGGATGATGTAGGGAAGCGAGCCAACAAGGTTTCCAAAATCGACGGCCTGGGAGGGACGGACCATCAGATTCATACCAAGGAAGGTCACGTGTTCGAACTGACTCGAGGTGATATCGATACCCTCACGCAACGTTGTTGTGAGTTCACCCGACGAGTCGACCGTGTAAAGCGCCTCGTTTGCGGTCTTGATCACGTTGCTGAGATCCGATCCATCCGGGATCCCAAAACCCCGCCACAGCACCCGATAGAGGGCGAACCAGATCGGCATCTGGATCAACAACGGAAGACAACCAGCGGCAGGATTGACCCCACGCTCCTGATAGAGCGCCATGAGGTGTTTGTTGAGCTCCTCTTTGTCGCCCTTGTGTTCCTTCTGGAGTCGTTTGACCTCGGGTTGGATCTCCTGCATTGCACGCATCGACTTCGTCTGCTTGAGCGTCAGAGGAAAGAGCAACAGCGACACGGTCAGCGTCAACAGGATGATGGATATTCCATATTCTGGGATAATGTCGTAGAAGAACGACAGAAGACCGCCAAGCAGGCTGAGCAGCAGCTCCCATGGATTGAGACTCACGATGCGCTCCTTTTTGAGGCTTCTGTTGGGGAATCGGGCGATCCGGGCACCGGATCGAGTCCACCGTCGTGGAACGGATGACAACGACTGATCCGTCGCACACCGAGCCACGAGCCTTTAGCCGCCCCGTGAATCTCGATCGCTTCGTATGTGTAGTGAGAACACGTTGGGTAGTAGCGGCAGTTGTTCCCGAACAGCGGGGAGAGCACCTTCTGATAGGCACGGATCGTCGCGAGCGCAGCCTGAGACATCGGGCCTTTGTGATTGAGATGTCCCTCGTTGGTGTGCTCAGTCACGATCATTCCTCGATCCAGCCGCTGGCCGTACTGCTTCGTTGACCCATGCAACCAGAGTGCTGAACGGGACGACGAGAACATCCCTGGTGGCGACAAAGATATAGGCTGACCCCGGAGCAAGTGGCACCATCCGTACTGCTTCGCGAAGCCGGCGTTTCGCACGGTTACGTGCAACAGCGTTGCCGACCCTCTTGCCCGCAACGAAACCTGCCTCAGCGTCGGATGTATCGCCTGTCGTCTCGAACACGAGTACGCCACCGACTCTACGTCCCGAACCGCTGCGGTACACCGAGCGGAACCGGGAACCAGGTCGAAGGGAAACATACACAAGCGGTTAAGCGGAGAGTTCGCTGCGGCCCTTGGTGCGGCGCCGCTTGAGGAGCGCGCGCCCAGATCGGGTACGCATTCGGCCCCGGAATCCGTGCTTACGCTTGCGGCGGCGATTGTTCGGCTGATAGGTACGTTTCATGATGAGGTAATCCCTGAGTTGGGGAAGTCGCGGTACATCCGTGAAAGTCACGGAACGGGGACATTCTAGGGCTTCACGCATCGAAACGACACATACAATCCAGGACGCGAAAACTAGCAAGGGGTCGCGAAAGACAGAACAGCCCCAATCGCGGTGAACACCGCAAAACGTCGAGGTAAGAGACACATCCCCTTCCGGCTTGAATGCCTTGGCATGTATGGGTTTCTCATGACAACGATCTGACAAGAACGGGGGACATACTGCCGGTTTTGTCACTCTTGATGTGCCGCGGCGACTGTCCCTATGCTCGCTTTCGCTCCCCTTGGCGGATGTCCGCTCTTCCCCGGGAGAAACGGCCCCGGGTCATTACCCGACAGGGGCAGAGGTGCATCTTCTCCACATCCTGTGGATAGATGTGTGGACAGTTTTTTTGGCTCATCACGAGCCTGATAGGAGTACAGAGACGTGGGAGTCACACAGACGACTCATGGGGCAGTGGACGCGCAGATCGAGCTTTTCCACAATCGCCTCAGGGATGTCATCGGCGTTGCAAAATGGGAAACGTGGATACGTCCGCTGTCCGTGACGGTCGACAACACGAACATCGTCCTCGAAGCGCCCAATCGCTTCAATGCGACCTGGGTCACCGACAACTACACCCACCAGATCAACGAAATCGCCGCATCCGTCTGGCCCGGGCCATTCGAGATAGCGATAACGGTGGCACCAGCACCAGCGAATCCAGAGCCGGTCGAAGATAGCCCACCATTTCAAGCAACCTTTGACACCAGGGTCCAACCCCATCATGGACGACCGCCAGCGACAACGAACCTCCTCGCCAGGTACTCCTTCGAGAACTTCGTTGTCGGCCAATCGAACCGCTTTGCCCATGCTGCGGCACAGGCCGTAGCCGAGCAACCAGGACGTCACTACAACCCGCTGTTCATCTATGCGGGCGCCGGGCTCGGAAAGACCCATCTCCTCCACGCTGTCGGTCAGCACCGCCTGGAGTTGGATCCCTCAGCGAACGTACGGTACGTCACATCAGAGTCGTTCTTCAATGACTTCATCAACTCGATCCGCCGCAAGCGGATGGGTGACTTCAAAGATCGGTATCGCAACGTCAACCTCCTGCTGCTCGACGACGTCCAATTCTTTGAGGGCAAGGAACAGGTACTCGAGGAGTTCTTCCATACGTTCAACTCTCTCTACGAGGCCGGCAACCAGTTGGTGATCTCCTCCGACCGTGCACCACGGGAACTCCGAACGATCGAGGACCGCTTACGTAGCCGTTTCGAGTGGGGGCTCACCACCGATATTCAGAGTCCCGATGTAGAGACGCGTCTTGCGATCCTGCGCAAGAACGCATCATCGGCAACAACACCCGTCCCCAACGACGTTCTCGAGTTCATCGCTCAGAACGTCGCAGATAACATCCGCGAACTCGAGGGGGCTCTTACTCGGGTCACTGCCTTTGCAACGCTCACTCATGAACGGGTCACCATGGATCTCGCAACGTCGGTGCTCAGGGACATCGTTCAGTTGCAGTCAGCCGCACCCCTCACGGCTGATGGGATCATCTCGTGTGTGTCGCAGTACTACGAGATCCCCCGCTCGGAACTTACCGGCGGTTCACGAAGACAACCTCTTGCGCGGCAGCGTCAGGTCGCTATGTACGTCTGTAGGGAACACACGGGATTGTCCCTTCCCAGGATCGGTCAAGCGTTCGGTGGAAGAGACCACACCACGGTGATGCACGCCGTTGACAAGATCAAGGGATTGATGCAGACGGATAAGACCATCTATGACCAGGTCACAGAGATCACACAGCAGCTGGGGACAACATGAAGATTCTCCACAGCCCTGGCGAACTTGGCAACACGACCGTGGATATCGTGCTGTCTATACACAGATCCTGTGGATGAGGGATTCCGTGCTACCAAGGGTTCTAGCGACTAATCCACAATCCACAGGGCCTACTACTACTTCTATTCTTCCAATACATACATGCAGCAGCAATAGCAGAGGATGAACAACGTGCGAATCAGAGCAGAACGAGACGACCTGGCAGATGTGCTGGTGCGAGCAAGTAGAGCTGTCGGGACGAGGTCTCCCCTCCCGATTCTCCAGGGTGTTCTGTGTGATGTGGTCGGTGGCAAGCTCACGGTCACCGGTACCGACAACGAGGTGACAGTACGCACGTACCTCGATGTCGAGGTCACGGAGGAAGGTAAGACGGTTATCCCTGCCAAGCTCGCGGCCGAAGCGGTGAGAAAGCTTCCTCCGGGAGCAGTCACCCTCGCATCCGTCGATGGCGAAGTCGAGATCATAGGGAGCGGTCCAAGGTTCAAGCTACGAGAGATGATGGTTGACGACTATCCGAAGATCAGCGATGCAGACACCACTGACGCCGTGTCAGTCGATGGCACAGGGCTCATCAAAGCGCTTGCTCAGGTCGGTGTTGCCGCATCTGGCGACGATGCGCGACCAACACTCACAGGGGTTCTGTTCGAGGCGGTCGACGACGGGCTCCGGCTCGTGGCAACCGATTCCTACCGTCTTGCGGTCAAGGACGTTCCAGGGGTCAGTGCAGAAGGCTCTAAGCTGGTTCCTTACCGTGCGTTGCGAGAACTCGGACGAACCGTGGGCGCGGGGACGATGCAGGTAGCGCTTGGTGAACGAGAAGCGGCTTTCGTCACCGATCACGGCCGATTGACAGTCCGGGTGATCGATTCCACGTTCCCCAACTATCGACAGTTACTCCCCGAGGGTCACGCGAACAGACTCACCCTCGACAAGGGTGCACTTCTCGAGGCAGTTGGAAGAGCCGCCCTTGTTGCCGAAGACCACATCCCCGTGCGGTTGGCAATGCACAGCGGCGGCGTCGAACTCAGTGTGATCCGCCAGGAGGTTGGTGAAGCCACGGAACTTCTCGAGGGCGAGTACATCGGAGAGGACATGACGATCGCTTTCAACACCCGCTACCTCACCGATGGAGTCAACGCCGTCAACGACGAAGCCGTTGTCATAGAAACGAGCGACCCCCTCAAACCAGGACTCCTTCACGGCGCAGACGAGAACGACTTTCGCTATCTCCTGATGCCCGTTCGCCTGTAGAGCCGCGTCATGTTCATTTCGTGGCTCGAGTTGACGAACTTTCGTTCGTATACGACGCTGCGATTCGATCCCGATCCAGGTATCAACGTACTCATAGGTGACAACGGTGAAGGCAAAACATCGGTGATCGAGGCTGTCGGATATCTCGGCATGATGAAGTCCTTCCGATCGGTGCCTGATGGTGCCCTCGTACGGGATGGAGCTGAATCCTCCGTCATCCGAAGCGGGATCGGGGGTGGCGCCACGGAGCTGACTGTCGAGGTCGAACTGCCACAAGTCGGTAGGAGAACTGTGCTGGTCAACGGAAAACGGCCTCAGCGAATGAGAGACCTCTTGCTGGCCGTTCCGGTCGTGGCCTTTCTCCCCGATGACCTCGATGTCATCAAACGTGGGCCTGGGATGCGGAGGGACTATCTCGATGATCTGGCTGCCAGGCTGTGGCCGCAGGCGGGTGCGGATCTGTCGGAATATGAACGAGCTCTTCGGCAGAGAAACACCCTGTTGAAGCAGAGTGGTAGGGGGACAGATCAGATCACCCTCGACGTATGGGATACCAAGCTGAGTGATGCGGGCGCCAGGGTTCTCATGCATCGCAGATCTGTCGCCACTGCCCTCCAGGATGAACTGATCGATGCCTACCACGTCGTCGGTGGTTCGGGTGATCTGCAGTGGGCCTACCGATCGACCTGGAAGTCTGAGGAGGCACGGAGTCTTGACGATCTGGGTGCGGCCCTCCAT
>JAMBLJ010000237.1 GCA_023336815.1 Actinomycetes bacterium | reverse complement strand
GTGAACACGCCCCCTCCGTCGTTGCGCACCATGATGTCGGCGGAGCCGTTGTTGAACACGAAGAGGTCGAGATCACCATCATCGTCGTAGTCGCCCCAAACGCCCCCATGGGTGCTGACGTTGTAGTACAGAGCGCCGCTGGTGATGTCGGTCCAGGTTCCGTCGCCATCATTGAGGCAGACGCGGCTCTCGCCACTGTTGTTGGAGATGTACAGATCGAGCAGGTCATCGCCATCGACGTCGACCCAGCCCACCGTGCGCGAGGAGCGATCGTCGTCGATCGGCGGCAGAGCCACATCTACGAATTGAGCGAGCGCGGAATTCGTCCAGAACAGGGAAAGAACCAGGCCCAGAGCGGGCCCGGTGAAGCGTGTGGAGAACATATGGGGCCTTCGAAGATGAGGGGGACCATGGGAATCATACCACTTCGGCCTCGTTGATGAAACGTAGACGGACTATCGGAAGGTGCTGGAAACCGGAGCTTCTACTCTTCAACTGTCTACGGGATCAGGGGAAGTCCAATCCGACGAGTTGATATTGCAAACCAACATGCTGGAGTGGACACACTTTGAGACTCCATTAGCCAGCTTTACTCCCTGTAGCGTCCAACAACTCGCGTCCCGTTCCGCTGCTTTCAATCAGTTGACATGTCCCCTCCGCGGAGGCCTCACGAGTCATCCGAAGGAGGAAGGACATGGGATTATTCGGACGCAAGACAACGAGTTCGAGAGAGAGAGCGACTCTCCGGTTCCTCGTTCCCCAGCAGCTAGTCGTCACAAGGCGGCCCTCACCCCGATGGAAGTGAAGCTCCTCCCCCTCGAGGCGCTGCAGACGGGGCTGACCAAGGCTGAGGTCGCCGAGATCATCGGCGTCGCCAGGGTCACCGTTTCCAACTGGCAGCAGAAGTACGACGAGGAAGGCTTGCCGGGGCTGAGCAATCTGCCGGTCAAGCCGGGGCCTCGTCCTCCCCAGGTACGTCGTTTCGAACGTGCCCTGCCCAGCGCACTCTGGCAGATCGACATCTTCACTTTCGAGTTCAAGCGCATGTATGAGGTGTACCTGATCGGGAACGACGTCGAACACATTGACGAGTGTCCCATCGTCATCCACCCATATCAAATTCGACACACCACATCTTTCCCAGTATCATTACAGATTATGTAATTGGCGCATGCAGGAGACGATATGTCCATCCACTCAGGTCAGACGCTGCTGCACTACCGTTTGATTGAAAAGATCGGTGAGGGTGGAATGGGCGTGGTGTGGAAGGCCCAGGATACACGCCTTCAGCGTCACGTTGCATTGAAGTTCGTCCCGGACGATGCGGCCGATAGTCCGCAGCTCGTTGACCGCCACACCCGCGAGGCCCGCGCGGCTTCCGCGATGAACCACCCTCACATCTGCTCTATCCACGACATCGGTGATTGGGAAGGAAGGCAGTTCATAGTCATGGAGCTGCTGGAGGGGCAATCGCTACACGATTGCATCAGCGGGAAGTCGATGCAAGTCGAGGCCGCCGTCGATCTCGCAATCGAGATCGCCGATGCGCTCGATGCCGCTCATGCCAAGGGCATCATTCATCGAGACATCAAGCCGGCCAACATCTTCGTTACGGATCGTGGCCATGCCAAGGTGCTGGATTTCGGCTTGGCCAAGCTTCAGCCCAGCCCGACGCAGGAGCCAGCGTCCGATGACGCCACGCTGGTGGCGATGGACATGACCACCCCGGGTGCTGTGGTAGGCACGGTCTCGTACATGTCACCTGAGCAGGCGCTCGGGAAGGACCTCGACCATCGGACCGACATCTTCTCGCTCGGCGTGGTTCTTTACGAGATGATCACGGCGCGGCGTGCCTTCGAGGGAAACACGTCTGCGGCAATGTTCGACGCGATTCTCAACCGGGCACCAATAGCGCCCGCGCAGCTCAACCGGAAGGTCCCTCTCGAGTTGCAGCGCATCGTCAACAAGGCGCTCGAGAAGGATCCTGACCTGCGCTATCAGAGTGCCGCCGGATTTCGATCTGATCTGAGAATGCTCAAGCGCGACTCTGCATCCGGCGCCAGTGTTCAACCAATGCATACCGCTCAGAATTCGACTTTGCCACGCATATGGAGGCTGGCGGCTGTTGTCGGCGTACTCGCCGTTGCTTTCACGCTCTGGGCCATGCGCCCCTGGGAATCGAATGCGAAGCTCAATCAGGCCGGGACGCAGCGCCTCACCTTCACCGCCGGCCCCGAATTCTCGGGGGATCTGTCGCCCAACTCGGAGTACCTCGTCTACGGTCACACCGAACATGGGACGATGGACCTCTACGTACAGTCGCGCGAGGGTGGAACCAAGAAGCGCCTGACAGAGGGCATCGGAGATGAGGACCTCCCGCGCTGGTCACGAGACGGGACCCAGATCGCGTACCTGGGGGGAGAAGGGGCGCACTGCGACATATTCACGATCCCGCTCCTCGGAGGCTCTTCGAGAAAGCTGGCCGAGACTCACATCCCCTACGTTCACGCGTTTTGGGATGCGTTGCAGGCGCTCGGGACCAAGCCGTGGTCCCTGAACGACGAGAGCATCCTCTTCTCACGGAGATTGGACAATGGCGACGTAGCGATTTTCCAGGTGGACATCGAGACAAGAGACGAAACGCAGGTCACCTTCCCCGCGTCGGGCGTTCACGATCTGAGTGCGAGCTGGTCGTTCGATGGCGAGTGGATCGTGTTCGAACGCTCCCATGAGGGAGGATCGGACCTGATGCTACTTCCTTCCTCGGGTGGAGAGGCGCGCCCACTTCTGGAGGATGGATTCATAAACATGGACCCTTCGTTCCTGCCTGACGGCCAACACATCGTCTTCAGGTCCAATAGTAGCGGGATGGAGAACATCTGGGGCATCCACGTGGATTCGGGGGAGCTGAGCCAGCTCACATTCGGCGGCGGAAAAGACTGGTACCCAACGGTATCGACCAACGGCATGATCGCGTACACACGGTGGAGTCACCAGACGGACCTGTACACGGTGGACGTCTCTACGGGCGAGACCGAACAGTTGACCTCCTGGACATCTGACAACTTCGTCGCACGGAACTCACCCGACGGAGATCGCGTCGCCTACCAGTCAACCCGTACGGGCAACTCCGAGATCTGGATTCTGGACCTCGAGACCGGCGATGAACTGAACCTCTCGAACGACTCGGCGCAGGACATTCTGCCGGCCTGGTCACCGACTGGCGACGAGATCGCTTTCGTCTCGACTCGACAAGGACCCTTGAATCTGTGGGTCGCGAAGGCCGACGGAAGCGGGCACATCGAGCGCCTCTCGGAAGAGCCGATCGAAGTTCCCAGCGCGGTCTGGTGGGTTAGCCTCAGCATCCGCTGGACCCCTGACGGGACGGCGATCGGGTACGCTGTTCCTGATGTCGAGGGCCCATCACTGTGGTTGGTTGATCGTCTCGGCGGCGGGAGCGCGAAGGCTGTGCGCTCCGGTGTCTTGCGTTTCGATTGGTATCTGGACCGCCACCGAATTGTCTACACCACCTTGACCGATAGGGGGATGGAACTACGTGCCGCGAACCTCGAAACCGATGAAGATCTCCTACTCTATGCCGGCCC
>JAMBLJ010000236.1 GCA_023336815.1 Actinomycetes bacterium | reverse complement strand
TTCGTTCTGTACGGTGCAACGTCCGGCGGTCCGACGACCAGGATCAACGAATTCGTCACACGCAACGAACCCTCCGTGATCGGCGCTGTCGCGACATCGGCAGACGGTCTTAGCTGGAGGAGGACTGCCATCCCGGAACTGGTCGAACCGGGCAGCGTCACGTTCATGGTCGATGGTCGTACGGTCTTCGACGGCCAGCTGAACATCTGGGTATCTGAGGATGGCGTCAACGGCGAGGTCCTCGATCTACCCGGGTCCGAGCCTGGAATCGTCATGGGATCGGATGAACTCCTCGTGACGGGTGGGTCAGGAACCCAGGTGCAGATCTCGACGGACGCCCGAACATGGTCAGTGGTACCGCTTCCTCAATCGAGAGACCCTGAGCAGCGATCTGGTTTCGATTTCGAAGGTGGACGGTTGTTCTACGCCATCTCGTCGGCCGATAGAACCATGACCACCTGGGTCGGCCACCTGGAGCGGTAGCCCCATCGGCCCACCCACCAGTTCCCCTTTCAAGAGGGACAAGCGAGTCTTCGAGCTCGGGGGTAGGAGAGACCAGTTCCCCTTTCAAGGGGGACAAGCAAGGAGCGAAGCGACGAGCTCGGGGGATGGGAACTCCCGCAACGCTGGGTCACGCTCTGTCTCCAAAGCCCCACGAGGCGATGCACAAGCACGCTCTGTCTCTTGAAGCCCAACCAACGATGCCCGGACGACTCAAGACCCCATCCCCCTGCATCGCACCTAGCGGTGCTTCTGCTGTCCCCCTTGAAAGGGGGACTGGGGACAAGCAAGGAGCGCAGCGACGAGCCCGGGAGATGTTGTCCCGCGTCGGCTCCGGCTCCCGGAGTTGCATAGCAACTCCCAAGGAACGCCTCCCGGCGTTCCCGGTATCCTTGTGAGCCAATGGAAACACCGCTCTTCATCATCGGAATCCTCGCCGCTGGGTTCGTATTCGGTATGACTGCGCGCTGGCTGTTGCCTGGCGAAGAACGGCTCTCGATCGCCGAGACAGTCATCGTTGGCATGGTTGGGGCAGCGATCGGCGCAACGGGTGTGAACATCGTCTTCGGTCAGACCGAGTTCGACCGGATCACCTGGCAGTCTGTGCTTGGGGCGATCATCAGCACTGTCGTGTTACTGGCCATAGTCCGCTGGCTCGCCGACCGATTCGGCTGGCACCAGACACCGCCGCGCCCGATTGAGGCGATCATCAGAGACGGCGAGTCGGCAACGGTTGAGTTCAAGTCGACAGCACGACGCAATCTGCACACGGGCGACCGCGACGACAAGATCGAACTGGTCATCGCAAAGACGGTTGCCGGGTTTCTCAACGCAGACGGGGGAATGCTGATCATCGGTGTCGACGACGCCGGAAGCGCGCTCGGACTCGCCAGCGACCTGTCACTCATGAAGGCTCCAGACCACGACAGATACGAACTCTGGCTCATGGACCACCTCGAACGTACACTGGGGAAACCAGCGATCGCATTCGTTGATGTCTCATTCGAACCGTTCGCAGGGGAGCATGTGTCCGTGATTCGGGTGGAACCATCCGACAGACCCGTCTTCCTCGATGAGCCGAAGGGGCCGAGGACCGCAGACTTCTACGTCCGTATGGGAAACTCCACACGGAATCTACTCACAGACGAATACACCGACTACGCACAATCGAGGTGGAAATGAGCAACGGCTCTCCCTATCCAGTGGACTTCATCGTTCCTGTCGATGACGAGGTACGCAACAGGGGACTCGCAGCGCTCGGGCTGATCCTCTTTCTCAAGACAGTGCTGATCATCCCGCATATCTTGCTGTTGATGTTGTACGGCGTTGCCGTTCAGGTCGTGGTCTGGATGGGGTATTGGTACATCCTCTTCACGGGTGGCAAGCCGTTCTGGGTGGAGAACTTCGAGCTGATCTTTCTCGAGTGGTCGAGCCGGGTGTTCGCCTGGTTCACGAGCACCACGGACGTGTATCCGACCTATGGAACCGATGAGAACCATCCGGCGCAGGTGACGGTTGTCGAAGCCCCCGAGCCACAGAGTCGATTGCTCGCTGTTGCGGGGATCCTCCTCATTCGGTCCCTGCTGGCTGTCCCCCACCTGTTCGTGTTGCTGTGGTTGACCCTGGGAACGCTGTTCCTGGCCTGGTTCGGCTATCTGATGATCCTCATCACAGGCCGTCTTCCGCTGTCGCTGCACTGGTACTTCATCGGGTTCCATCGCTGGTGGGCCCGCACCTGGGCCTGGATCGCTGCCCTCACGGACGAGTATCCGCCCTTCACCCTCAAACCCTGACCGTCTTGGTGTGGCCAACGGGAATATCGTCCCGGTAGCCACACCAAAACGGGTTGTGGGTGATTCGTCAGCCTTCTATGGGTTCAGTCTTGCGCCGTAGCGACAGGAAGAGCCTTGCAATCATGTAGGCGAACAACGCCAGAATCCCGATCGGCAAGAGGACCGCTGAGGCAACGATCAGGAATGCAACGGACCCAACCAGTACTTCACCCGCCTGCGAGAAGGCTTGGGAGATCGGGCTCGGATCGACAGGTTCGACCGGTGCGATGGTCGTGTCCGGAACCTCGGTGAGGCCGACTGTCAGCGTGGCGAACTGAGTGCGACTATCGAGATACCGAAGCCGTCCTTCGATCTGCTCGATGTTGAGCAGGACATCCTGCATCCTTGTCTGAAGTGTCACGAGGTCATCGATGGATGTCGCTTCATCCATCAGTCTCGAGTAAAACGCCTCTTGCTGGCGCCAGTACTTGAGTCGACCATTCAGATCGACGTACTCCTCGGTGACGTCCTGGCTCGAAAGTGACGAAGATACCGGAACGCCAAGGTTCTCGATCCTGGCTACAGCATCGTCGAATCGGTCGCTAGGTACACGCATCGTGAACCATCCGACTGCGTAGCGGTCCTCGTCGAACTCCTCGATCTGCGATTCGCCAGATGACACATACCCACCGAGGTCTGCGGCGATCACACGAAGTTCAGCCGCCGAGGAGCTGAAGGCTCCGGGGTCGATACGAAGATCAACCCGTCCGTCTCTGATCACCTTTGCATCGATCGACGGATTACCGGTCGTTACGAACCTTGCATCGCCATCGGCATCAACGACGGTCCGATATTCCTCAGCCTCGGGTGCCTGGACGCCTTCGGCGGTCTCGTCACCACCGGCGTATGTGTCGTTGAGGTTGTCCCCAACTTCCATGAAGGCAGCATCGTCGCTGCTACTGGAGCACGCCGCGGCAACGATGGCGATCGCCATCGCGGCCACAACGAGCCTGATCCATCTTCGTCTATCACGTGTTGTTGAATTCATGTCTCTCTCCATTCATTCTTCACCCGGTCCCACCCGGTTACCGCTACGACGGCCAGACCCCGCCAGAAGGTTCCAGGCCCAGAGACCAGTCCCCCTTTCAAGGGGAACAAGCAAGGAGCGAGTCTTCGAGCTCGGGGGATGGGAGCCCGCGTCGTTTCCCTGGTCACGGAGTTGCGGAGCAACTCCCAAGGAACGCTCCTGGCGTTCCCGCTCTGTCTTGCAAAGCCCAACCAACCATGCCCGGACGACT
>JAMBLJ010000235.1 GCA_023336815.1 Actinomycetes bacterium | reverse complement strand
GTTGGCCGTGCGACTCGAGACCCCATCCCCCTGCATCGCCAAGGAACGCTCTTGGCGTTCCCGCTGTCCCCCATGAAAGGGGGACTGGGCGTGGTGGGAACTTTGTCGGTTGTACGACGTTGAGAGGGAAGACATGTGACGGTCCTCGTGGGCGACGCGTCGTACTGACAAACCACTTCTAGGAGATCACACGATGGCCACATCGAAACGACAAACCCGGACCCTGCTGCTCTTTGCAGCGGTGGCGCTTGTTGCGGCTGCGTGTAGCAGCTCAAGCAGCGATAGCGAGGTCAGGGACTTCTCAGAGATCCAGTCAGGCGACTTCGAGTTCAGCGTCGACGCCAACGGTGTTGCGAAGATGAACGTCGTGACTGATGTCGAGGCCGCTTGCTCTATTGCATGGGGCGAAGACGAGAGCCTCGGCTTCCTCCACACAGACCTCGACATGAACGGTGGCGCACACCAAAAGCATGAGGTCATCCTCGTCGGTGCCGAGCCAGGCAAGACCTACAACTTCCGGGTGCAGGGTTCGGTCCCCGATGGGACGCTCTTCCAGAGTCCACTTGCAACCTTCACATTGCCAGAGGCGCCTGAGGGTGATGACGCAATGGATGGCGGCGATGAAATGGGCGACCACGGAGCGAACCTCGCAGAGGGTGCAACCGTTCTCGAAGTGAGCTCAATCTTCTCAGGCTCCTGGGCCGGTGAGAACGCTGTCGACGGCGACATGACAACCGAATGGGCAACCAAGGACAGCGGCGACGATGCCTTCATCGAGATCGATCTTGGTTCCCCGCAGGACATCGTCGGTGTCGAGTTCATCACCCGCTCAATGTCAGACGGAACCGCGACAACCACCGAGTACACCGTCACCGTTGATGATGGCGAGACCTTCGGGCCGTTCCCAGCCGGTGACCCGACCGATGCGATGTTCGCCGATGCCGAGTTCACGGGCCAGATTCTGAGGTTCGAGGTAGCCGCATCAACAGGCGGCAACACGGGAGCCATCGAGGTTCGAGCGTTCGCCCCGGCCGACGGCTGATCTACCCCCCGTACACTTCCGTTCTTGCGAATATGACACGAACACGTTCCTGTTCGCTACGCAGGAACGGAAGTGAAAGGGATCATCATGACGGAAGACAGGTTCGAGACGATCGCTATCCACGCTGGTCAGGACCCCGACCCAGCGACCGGATCCGTCATCGTTCCGATCTACGCCACATCAACGTATGTGCAGGAAGCGCCAGGCGTCCACAAGGGCTACGAATATTCACGTTCGGACAACCCGACCCGCACCGCGCTTCAGACCCAACTCGCGGCGCTCGAGGGTGTCCTTCCCGGTGCTGACGGCGGGTGTGTCGCCACATCCTCCGGGCTTGCCGCAACGAGCCTGATCGGGTATCTCCTCAAACCCGGTGACCATGTTGTCATCTCGAACGATGCCTACGGAGGCACATTCCGACTCTTCGCAAGCGTGCTCGCAGATCACGGCATCGAATGGTCCGCTGCTGACCTCACCCTCGACGGCGGACTCGAAGCTGCACTCAAGCCCAGAACGAAACTCGTGTGGGTGGAGACACCGACAAATCCGTTGCTGAGGATCGTCGATATAGCGAAGATCGTGGGTGTTGCTCACAGTGTCGAGGCGATGGTCGCCGTGGACAACACGTTCGCCACGCCATTCTTTCAACAGCCCCTGGAACTCGGTGCCGACATGGTGATGCACTCCTCTACGAAATACCTCGGTGGCCATTCGGATGCTGTCGGCGGAGCGATCATCACCAACAACGCGGAGCTCTACGACCGACTGAAGTTCCTTCAGAACGCGCTTGGCCCTGTACCGGGACCATTCGATGCGTACCTATTCCTGCGAGGGATCAAGACACTTGCCGTGCGGATGGAACGACATGAGCAGAACGCCAGCGCGATTGCCCGGTTCCTCGAATCCGATTCCAGGGTGGCCCAGGTCTGGTACCCCGGTCTCGCATCACATCCAGGGCATGAACTGGCAGCGAGGCAGATGACCGGGTTCGGTGGCATGGTCTCGTTCCGTCCATCCGGCGGTCTCGACGCCGCCAACAGTCTCGTCGGGCGAACTCGCCTCTTCTTCCTTGCCGAGAGCCTCGGAGGAGTGGAGTCGCTCATAGAAACACCTGCCAATATGACGCACATGTCGGTCGATGGGACGGACCTCGAGGTGCCCGCGGATCTCGTTCGCGCCTCGGTTGGAATCGAACACGTCGACGACCTCATCTCGGACCTCGACCGGGCCCTCGGCTAGTCGTCAGTGACGCAGCGGTTAGCCTGTCGGGCGAGCGACAGACAGGAACCGTGACAGATCCACTTCTCCAAGCGCTTGGCTGGAATCCCGACTGGGAAGCCAAACGTCGTGAACTCGACACCAGGAGCCGGCCGGCGCGCGTCGTTCGACACGATGCAGTGAAGGTTCTCGTCGCAACAGGGACGGCGCTGGAACATGTCACCTTCTCGAGATCTACCCCCCTCGCGGTGGGCGACTGGGTGATGATCGCCAACGAAACCGTGACGCATCTTCTTCCGAGAGACAACGAGCTGGCGCGAGACACGGGCGACTACGGAACCCAGGTGATCGGAGCGAACATCGATGTCGTCGTAGTCGTGTTTGGAGCCGACCGGCCGCTCAAACAACGCAAGGTGATGCGTTTCGTTGCATTTGCCGGAGACATCGGTGCCACACCGATCGTGATCGTGTCAAAGATCGATGTGCTCGACGACCCCGAGTCGGTTCGAACGCTCCTTCGTGACTGGATCCCTGGGGTCGACGTCCTTCTCACGAGTGTCACAGCAGATATCGGAATCCCCGACGTCTTCGATGCTCTCTCTGGCCGCACCGCGACCTT
>JAMBLJ010000234.1 GCA_023336815.1 Actinomycetes bacterium | reverse complement strand
TTGCCATCTTCAACGAGCTTGTCGATGCCGACTGCTCTGGCCATTGCGCCCTCATGGTCGATCAGCGTGAACGCGTTGAGCTGCTTCTGAGACTCCTCCGCGCGTGCGAGTGCCGAAGCGACAACATCTTGGGCACGGAGTCTTCCTGTACGAACCTGCGATGCAATGTCTGTCGCAGATTGCACCGTGCTACTCCCAGGTGAGGTCTTCGTTGTCCGGCTGGAGCGAGATCCACACACGGCCCGGTGGGAGGACGATCTCAACGCCGTCTGGTGTTGAGAGGGAAAACTTGTCTACTTCTGACCCACGCTCCCAGGTTCCTTCGACGACCATGCCGTTGTAAAAGACGGCGGCTTCGCCCTTGCCAACAGTGTGGACCGAGGGCAGAGAGCTACCACGCCCTGTCGGATCGCGGACGGTGTACTTATCCATCCTCATCACGACGAGCGTATCGAAGGCGACCTGGTCCGTCCCTCCCTCGAGGTTGACCCAGTCATGTGGAGTTGTGCCATGGAACCGGAGGTACTCACTGCCATCCCATGCCCATGTAGGTGTCGGTGCGTCGGAGAACGGTACTTCGATCCTGGTAGCCCGCTCGGTGGAGGGCGTCGGCTCGCCATACGCAAAGAAGTTCCCCGGATTGATATCAGGCCAGCCCTTGTCGTCCGCCCACTGCCGTATCCGGTCCGTCGATGTGAAGAGGTTATGGGGTGCTGACCGACCCGAGACACGATACGTGGTGACACCGGTGTCCTGGATGAAATTGATATCTGCCTTGTTGTAGAGCGATTTCACCCAGCTCTGGGCCCCCGAGATCTGGAAGGGACCGCCCTCGAATGCCGCAATCAGGGTGGCGTCTGTTGGTCTGCCCGAACGGTTCGGTCCGACCCAGTCGAGATCCGTTTGGTGGAACATTGCAATGAACCTTGTGATGCCACCTTCCACGAGGATCTCATACACGGCATCTGCCGACTGGAGCGCCGACTGGGGACGTGCCTTTGGATGATTATCGATCTTGACAGAAACGACACGACGGTCAACGGCTTCGTCCTCGGCAGGCAGTCCGTTGATCGCTTCCGAAATACCGGGGCCAGCCTCGGATGTGGTTGTCGTGTCTGGCGCTGCTGTTGTGGTGGTTTCGGCCACCGTGGTTGTTGTGGTGGTTTCGGCCACCGTGGTTGTTGTGGTGGTTTCGGCTGCCTCGCTGGAAGAGCAGGCCGCAGCAAGAACTGTTGCGGCCGCGAACAGCGCGGCAAATTGAAGGTGTCTTGAATTCATGCGCGGGAGCATAGGTGGAATCCTTCTAAATCCTCGGTGATGTCGCAGATTGTTGGCGCTCCACCAGCACAAGGCCAAGAAGGACGAGACCTGTTGCTTCGCCTATGCCGAAGGCCGCAGCGGTGCGAGTGATCGGCTCGATATTGCTCAGAGCGAGAAAAGAAACTGAAGCAGCGAGAGCGATGAGCCAGCCGGTGGCGAGCCTCGGACCTTTCGCTGCTGCTGTGTACATCTGTGTAGCGAAGAGGGCACCGAGGCCAAGACCGATACTTGCCCCACCGAGGATCGCTGCCATCTGTGGCGGACGGAACGCTTCACCGTATATCGCCCCGACGATGGGGCGAAGAAACAGGCCTGATCCAATCGCGCCCAGCACAGCAACGCCGAGACCGAACCAGACGAGCTTCGGACCCCACTTCCACAGCCGATGAGGGTCGTTGCTGTGGGCAAGTTCGGTGAAGTCGGGCAGGACTCGTGCAACAAGGCTGTAGGCAGAGGTGATGGGTCCACGGAGCAGCGCGAAGGATGTAAAGAAGATGCTCACTGCTGTTGCGGTTCCCCCTATGAAGCTCACAGCGATCGGTCCACCCGCGATGATCGCCTGGCTCGCCGCTGTCGCCAGAATCAGCCACGCGAGGAACGACGTTGGTTGAGGTTCGATGTTTTCGCGGTCGCCGTGCCCTTCGATTGATGTGAAAGGGCGCGTCAGGATCGTTGCGAGGGGCGCGAGGAACATGACGATCGCGAACCCCACAGCCCCGGCGCCTATGGCAACGACCGCGAGACCTCCGGCGAGGAGTGTTGCTGCCTCGATTGCGATCGTCGCCCCATATCCGGCGAATCTCCGATGGCCCGCCAACGATCCACGGGCGGAGGACATGATCGACCTCGAAACAACGATCGCCGCGGTGATTGCCACATAGACCCACTGTCCTTGAAAGAAGCGATCGATCGTGAACGCCGTGAAGGCTGTCCCGATGATCAGCGCAAGCCCGAAGGCGCCGAGCATTGCTTTATACACGGATCGAAGGTCCTCTGGCGATCGTGTTACGACGAGGGCGCGGGTCAGGTGCTGCTCTGCGGGAAGCTGGAGCACCGTGTAGAGAAGGAACATGACAGTCCAAAGAACAGCGATAGGTGCAAATCCATTGGTGCCGAGGGACCTGCTTGCAACGGCCTGGAAGATGAGCACCGCAACTGCTGATGCTGCAGTGGCGAGCACGATGAGCAGAGTGCCGCGGTTGTCGCGCGCTTTGTCCGCCGTGCCGCTCGTAGTCATGGCGCAAAGCTAGCGGCGGTCCCGGTCGCTACCGTGTCATGCATGGATACCAACGGTCTCATTGCGTCGGTCC
>JAMBLJ010000233.1 GCA_023336815.1 Actinomycetes bacterium | reverse complement strand
TATGTGTTCAGGCAGCAGCCCGAACACGTCGTAGAGTTCCGCTATCGATCCGGATTCCCCAAAGCGGTCGACACCGATCGGTACTACTCGCTGACCGAACACTGATCCGAGCCACGCCATCGCGTGACTCGCGGCGTCATGCACCGTAACGATCGGTGCGTTTCGTTCGTGTGGCTGAATCAACGATTCGATATGACCGCGGTGGGTCACGGGCGTTGCGGATGTAACACTCGACGAGAGTCCTCCTGTCCATCCTCGATAGAGCCGGTCCAGACTCGTGATATCGATGACGGTCACGGCCACACCCTCGTCGCCCAGAATGATGGCTGCCTCAAGAACCTCAGGCATGACCGGACCAGATGCAGCGATCACCAGTGGCGTGCCATCTCGTGGCTCGCTCAGGCGGTAACCGCCTGCGAGTACATCATGTCTGAGCTGTGTGCGTCCGACGGTTCGGAGGGCGTCGTCGAACGGTTCTTGAGAGATCGGTCGCGTCGACAACCTCAGGTAGAGGCTTTCGGAATCGCTCAGTCTGGCGATCCCGTCGGAGAGGAGCCAGTCGACGGCGAGCGCGTATGCCGGTTCGGTCTGACTGATCCCCGGTAGCTCAAGACCAACGGACGGCGTGATCGACGACTGATGTGCCCCTCCCTCTGGCGATAGCGTGATACCGGCAGGTGTTCCTGCGACGATGAAACGAGACCCGTTGTACAAAGAGTAGATCAACGCATCGAGGCCGCGGAGAACGAACGGGTCGTACACCGTTCCTATCGGGATCAGCATTTCGCCATGGTGCTCGTGTGCCAATCCAAGCTGACCGAGCAGGAGAAACAGATTCATCTCGGAGATGCCGAGTTCGATATGTCTGCCCTCAGGGTTGGGATCCCACTGGAGAAGACGGTCCTGCTCGAAGTAGTTGTGTTCCGTGGTAGATGCATAGACACCGTGAGCGTTGATCCATCCTCCGAGGTTCGTGGACACCGACACGTCCGGAGAAACAGTCACCATGCGTTCAGCAACACTGGCATTCCGTCCGAGAGTGACAAGAACACGTCCGAAGGCCTCCTGAGACGAGGAGATCGACTTGAACGTCGCTCCCGACTCGGCAGAAACCCCTATGTCTGGGCGTGGTCCAGGTGGCACGTTGTTGATCTCGTCGCCCTTGGTCGAGCACAGTGCACCCGCCGACGAATCGGGAGTGAATCGGTCCCATTCGGATTCCACGCTCAGTCCAGATTCCGTCCTGAGATCGGCTATCTGTTGGTCGGAAAGGAGAGCGCTGTGGTTGAGGGGGTCGCCAACGATAGGGAGGCCATAACCCTTGATCGTGTACGCGAACACAACTGAAGGTTTGTCCGATACCGTATCGCACTCTCTGTAGGCCTCGATGAGTACTTCGATGTCGTGTCCACCGAGATTGTGGATGATCGATGACAGATCACGGTCTGGGATTTCAGCGATCGCCGCTTCGACGTCGGCTTCAGCGTTCGCAAGGAAACGTGTTCTGAGTTCGGCCCCGGTGTATGCGAACAGACTCTGATATTCCTCATTCGACATTTCATCGATCTGGCGTCTCAGTGCACTGCCCCCTGGCTGATCGAAGGCTGCCAGTAGCTTCTTTCCGTATTTCGCCTCAACGACATGCCATCCGGAACTACGGAACACTTCCATAACTCTTTGGGCCTGGATGCCTGGGATGATCCTGTCAAGGCTCTGTCGATTGAGATCGACGATGAGCATGACGTTTCCAAGTCCCTGAAGCGCGGGGTCCGCGATCGCCTCCCATACGTTTCCTTCGTCGAGTTCGGCATCGCCCGCGATCGCGATGAATCTTGCAGGAGGACCCTTGGAGAAGTGATCGTCGACGAAACGCCGGGTGGCCGCAGAGAACAACGGTGCGACCGCACCGAGCCCGACCGAACCGGTCGAGAAATCGAAGACGTCCGGGTCCTTGGTCCGGGATGGGTAGGCCTGTAACCCGCCCCGTTCCCTCAATCGTGTGAGGAACGAACGGTCCAACTCGCCTGTGAGGTACTTGATCGAATGGAACAGCGGCGCGGCGTGAGGTTTCACAGCGACCTTGTCATCTCCACCGATGTGAGCGAACCACAATGAGGTCATGATGGAGGTCATCGAGGCACAGGACGCTTGATGCCCACCAACCTTGATCTCCGTTTCGGACCTCCTGTTCGCATGGTCGATCATGCGAACGCTGAGCCAGCGCAGACGATCCTCGATCGT
>JAMBLJ010000232.1 GCA_023336815.1 Actinomycetes bacterium | reverse complement strand
TCGCTCGTCTACGGCGGAACCGGTGCTGAATGGTGGATGTGGCTCTACATGTTCGGCACCGCGGCGGTCGTCCTCGTCGTGGGTGTGTACCTGTTCTCGCGGAGTTGGCGCCAGCTGGTGATCTTGCTATGACCGAATCTGCCATAAGTGCGACTGACCTTCGACTCGAATTCAGGCTGTCGAGATCGAACGTCGGGACGATCAAGGAATACGCGATCAAGAAGCTCAAACGAGAGATGAAATATGAGTCTCTCTGGGCGCTCGACGGGATCTCCTTTGAAGTGGCCAAGGGTGAAGTCTTCGGAATCATCGGCCCAAACGGGGCGGGCAAGTCAACGCTGATGAAGATCCTTGCCCGGGTGCTCCCTCCAACAGAAGGAAGAGTCATCGTTCGCGGTTCGGTGGCACCAATGATCGAACTCGGCGCAGGATTCAATATGGATCTCACGGGCTTCGAGAATATTGTGATGTACGGAACGCTCCTTGGACGCTCGCCTGAGCGAATGCGCGACCGTGCCCCCGAGATCGCCGAGTGGGCAGACCTCACCAACTTCATCGATGTGCCCTTGCGGTCGTATTCGTCCGGCATGCTGGCACGACTTGCATTCTCCATCGCAACGGACATCGAACCCGATGTGCTCGTTGTCGACGAAGTACTCTCCGTCGGGGATGCCGCATTCCAGATTCGGTCACAGGAACGTATGGAACAACTCATCGCACGAGGAGCCTCGGTCGTCATCGTTTCACATAACTTGGGTACGGTAGCTGAACTAGCAGACCGGGCAATGTGGCTCGATCATGGAAAGAACCTAATGACGGGGGCTCCTCAAGACGTGATCGATGCATATCAAGAGACGGTCGACGGAGGGCCATAGTGACATCTGAAAGAATGGCGCCAGACGTGTCAATCGTGCTGCCCGTGTACAACGAGATCGAGCATCTCGATGACGAACTCGACCGCATTCGATCGGCGTTCGAGACTTCTCCATACAGCTATGAGATCATCGTTGTCGATGACGCCTCGACGGACGGAAGCACGGATCGTCTCAAGGAGATTCCATGGATTCGTCTGATCGAGTTCCGCTCCAACCGGGGAGCGGGGGCCGCCCGCAAGATTGGGACAGAGGCAGCGCACGCCGAGATTGTCCTGTGGACAGATGTCGACATGTCGTACCCGAACGATGATCTCCCCGAACTCGTCGAAGCGCTCGATGGATACGATCAAGTCGTTGGTGCCAGGACTTCCGAGGAGGGCACCCACAAGGTTGCCCGCGTACCCGCAAAGTGGACAATCCGAAAGATCGCCGAGTACCTCTCGCGTACGAAGATACCCGATCTGAATTCAGGCTTTAGGGCGTTCCGCAAAGACGTCGCGGATCAGTTCCTCCACCTGCTGCCCGACGGTTTCTCCCACGTGACGACGCTCACGATGGCGTTCCTGGCAAACGGCTACTCAGTCGGCTACGTCGACATTCCCTATGGCAAGCGGTCGGGTACGTCGAAGTTTCGATTCGTCTCCGACACGCGACTGTATCTTCAGCAAGTGACGCGGATGGTGATGATGTGGAACCCACTGCGCGTGTTGATGCCTTTTGCAACGGTCCTCTTCCTTGTCGGGTTCGCAAAGGTGATCTTCGATCTCTTCGACAAGAACCTTCGCATTGGAACCAATACGCTGCTGGTCATGGTCGCGGCTGGAATGATTTTCATCGTGGCGCTTCTCGCGGACCTCATTGTTCAGGTGACGCGTCCAAGACATGCCGTCCTTCCAGCAGCGGTGGTGGAGGTACCCAAGCCGCGCGCGGGCGCGCCGGGAGCACCAGAGTGACCGATGACGCAAAACCGAACTCTCCTGAGCCTGCGCGCTCTCTCGTTGTGTTCTTTGGGACGTACGACTCGTCGGCTCATCCTCGGGTACAGGTACTCATTGATGGCTTCAACGCTGCTGGTTGCGAGGTCATCGAGCTGAACAGATCCCTTGATTTCGATACCGCCAGCCGAGTGAAGATTGCCCAACAACCGTGGCGTGCGTCTGGGCTTCTCTGGCGCATTGCACGAGCATGGTGGGGGCTTCGACGTGACGCACACTCTCTGGCGGACAGGCTTGGTGGCAGAACCATCGACCTGGTGGTGGTGGGGTATCTAGGACAATTCGATGTCCACCTGGCATCCCATCTCTTCGATGCCCCAGTAGCTCTTGATTACATGGTCGGCATGGGAGCCACGACGACCGACCGAGGTTCGCGTTCCTCTGTCAGTCGTGCATTGGCGTGGGTCGACCGGCGTGCAACGACGGCTGCTGACATCGTTTTGGTCGATACTCCAGCCCAGGCAGCCGTGTGCCCGTCGCCAACGGCGCCAGTTGTCGTCCCTGTCGGTGCGCCTGACCTCTGGTTCCAAGACACCACCGATCACGTCAGTGATGGCATGAGCGTCGTCTTCTTTGGTCTCTACACACCACTCCAGGGCGCTTCATACATCGGGGATGCGATCTCTGAACTTGCGGGTCGTGATGACATCAGGTTCACGATGATCGGTGATGGCCAGGATCGCAGCGAATGTGAGCAGCGCGCTGGCTCAGCTGCACGGCGAGTTGAATGGATTGATTGGCTCAGTCGTGACGACTTGGCGACTGAGGTCGCCCGGCACGATGTGTGCCTCGGCATTTTTGGGACGACGCCGAAGGCAAGTCGCGTCGTCCCAAACAAGGTCTATCAGGGAGCCGCAGCTGGTTGCGCGATCGTGACATCAGACACACCCCCACAACGCGACGTGCTTCGCGATGCTGCGGTCATGTGTCCGGCGGGAGACGGCAACGCCATAGCCGGTG
>JAMBLJ010000231.1 GCA_023336815.1 Actinomycetes bacterium | reverse complement strand
GAAAACGAACCCGCCGCTGAAGATCTCATCCGGACCCATCCGCACAGACACGCTCATGGTCGGGCCCAGTGTCAGCATCGTTTCCGCGGTGGTGACTGCACCCGGCTCCCTCTCGACATCCTTGAGCACGATGGAACCATCACCCGAGGCAACGATGAGGTCATTCCCCGGGTGGACCGATGGCTGATTGATCGCTTGAGCGACGCCGACACAACTCAGTCCGATGAGATCGGGTGGCGTGTCGATCGTGCTGAGGACGGTAGTAGTGCCTTCTCCAGCCTCAACGACGGTATCGATCGGTATCTCGATCGCGTTCGCCAGTGCCGCTGGCATGCCGATGACGAACAGAACGGCCACCGCAACAAGGGGGGCGTACATGCGATTCAAGCGATGTCCTTCCTCTCGACCGCCGCAAGCTCAGGAGAGACCCGATCGCTCGAGGTCCCACTCCTGCGGAACACAGTCTGGCTGTACAGAACCCAACCTGCACACGAGAAATCTTACTAGCAATCGGGGCGCCGTGTAGTTACGTGCATACTTTCCGTGACGTGGTGCATCATCGGTGTTGCCACCAGCGACGAAACATGTCGGTCTTCACACTGTTTCGTACTCAAATTGTGACTTGACCGCGGCAACGATTCTGTTCGTTGACATTGCCACACGGACCGACCGACGATTCACTTCTCCGGCTTCTGGTGCCCGCTGAGTATTGATCCGTCGCTCATGTTTCCGCCGTCGGATGTGTAGCTGCTTCCCTGGCTTGAGTATGTGGCTGGCAGGTGAAGGAACTTGGAGTAGGTGCGGATTGTCCAGGAGACGGGACCTCTGAAGAAGTAGGCTTCGGGTGTTGCGACCTCGTCAATGTCCTTCTTGTACTTCTCTGCGGTGCCCTTCGACAGGTGAAACTTGAGCTCAGCGTTGTCTTCGAACACTTCGTGGATGATCAGCGCATCCTCGCCAGCCACTTGGTACACCTCGAAGCGGAGGAGACCCTCTTCGAGTTCGTGTGCCTCAGTCCCCACTCGTTGCCACCAGTACGTCAGGTCTTCGAGCGCCGACGGTGCATCTGACTTGCCTGCCCACTTCGCCGTGACGGCGATAGATGTGTTCGGGTTGGGTTGCCGGTAGTCGTCCCTCACGTATCCGAAAAGCAGCTCTCCGAATGTAGCGGGAACGCCCTTTGCGATGACCGCGTCTCAGACCTCGGTTGGGATACGAGTGCCGCGAACGATGTGTGTTTGCGGTCGAGCGACAGACGTGAGCGCTTTCATGTGTTGTGTCGCCGTACTCGAGAAGTAGTCGACCAGTGCTTCCGGGTTAGCAAAGACGTGGTGCACAAGAACGGCGTCCTCGCCCACGGCATGGTTGATTTCGGTCGAGAGCACTCCGTTGTCAGCCATGGCTCCCACGTGAATGTCCTCCCACTCGTCGAGCATCTGTTTCGATTCTGCTGACTTGCGAAAGTGACCGCCCGGCTTGGTTGGAACCCATTTTCCGGTCACGCTGATCTCACCGCCGATCTTGGATGGTGCGGCGAGGAATGTCGGAAGCGGTTGGGCGGTCCGTGGCATTGGGTCTCCGGTTCTTGATTTCTGTACCGTTCGATACAATAATGACTACTGAATCGATCCGTCAAGCGAACAAGTGCAATGGACACAGAAACACCGAAGAATGCTCAGGGTCGCCCGAAAGGACGTGGACGGCCGCGATCTTTCGACCCCGATGCTGCCTTGGACGCTGCAGTGCTCGTGTTCTGGGAAAAGGGATACGACGGTACGTCGGTGGCAGATCTCACTTCTGCCATGGGAATCAACCGACCCAGCCTGTATGCAACGTATGGCAACAAGCGTGACCTGTTCATCCAAGCCATCGACCGTTACGCCGCAACCTATGGCAGTCGTACGTTTTCCGCTCTGCAATCGGGGACCGATAACAGAACCGCCATCCAACGGTTCTTCGAGGCGAGTATCGACTGTGCACTCGCCGAAGGCACGCCGCGCGGTTGCCTTATCAACACCGTCGCTACGGAAGCAGCAGAGACCGATGCCGACCTGCGCGACAAACTGGCGCGTATGTTCGAACAAACCGATGTGGCGATAGGCCGACGGATGGCAGAGAACCGAACCAGCTACGAGTCGAGCAGACATGATCCCGACGAACTGGCGCAAATGGCCCATTCGGTCACCCACAGCATCATGACCCGTGCACGAGCCGGCGCTTCACGCGAAGACCTCAACAAGATCGCGACCTCGTTCGTGTCGGTGCTCTTCCCCTCACCCGAAAGCCCCGCGAGTCGCGTAGACGCATAGGTACCTCGAGGCACAGAATCGGGTCTCGACCAAGAGCGCATCGGATGTCGTCATGCGATTTCGACAGAATACCCGTTCCGGGACACATCTGGAGAGCGTCTTCGGCATCGCGTTGAGGACGCTAGGAGCGCGGTCGTGATCCTGATGGAGCGGAGTAAGTACGAGCTGGTTATGGAGTACGCCAGAGCCGCGTGCCGTTCGTCTGCTACCCCTCGCCGCACACCGTGAGGCCATACTCGATAGCTCGTTTGTCCACTTCGGAAAACGCGGTCGCCACCACTCGCAGACCACCCTTACCCGAGTCTTCGGATGCGGTCAGTTGCTCGATGGCAGCCGGGTCACCTGTGGCGGCGGCGTCGGCCACTTGGTTGATTCCAGCCAGCACTACCTCGACCTCATCGAAGAAGGCCGCCAATAGGTTCGCATCCCCTTCAGGAGCAGCGAGGGCCCGCAGGTCAGCAAGCTGCGCCTCGAGGGCAGCGGTGAACTGGTCAATAAAGACGTCCACCAACACCTCGGCGATCTCCTCGGGTGTGGGCTCGTCGGGTAAGTCGGCGAAGGTTTCCGAGGCTACGGCTTCGAGCTGGGTGTTGGTGTTTGCGCAAATGGCGTTGGCCTGCGCAATGTACTCATCCTTGGAGAGAGCCTCATCACCCCCGCATGCAGCGACCACCAGCGCAAACGCCACCAGGAGGCCCATGATGCTAAATCGCCTCATTGTCTGCTCCCCTTGATCATCGTCGTCTGGCCGGTAGCCCACTCAGCGGTCGGTCCACCGACCGGTCGATGCTAGCACCAAGGCTCTTAGAAAATGGAATTGGGTAACCGAGGCGAGACGGCGGTCAGACAACCCGTGAGACGAGCTATTTCTTCACAAGAGGAAGCCTCGGGCCGATTCCGCGCTTGCGATCGCTCGCCGCGAGGCGGGCTCGAGAGGGTCCGGTCTACAGGTTTGCCGTACTGGTATTGTCTCTTTCGCTGGAAACGAACTGAGGAGGCTGGCATGTCCAGAGAAGAGAAACTCATGAAGGCCGCGGTAGAGGCGACCGGAGACACAGCGATCAGCGATGTTGCTGAGTTCCAGCCGAAGGGAACAGCGGCGGCAACGGGAGCCGGTGCTGCGGCAGGATCACTCGCAGGCGGTGCTGCCACAGACAGCAATTGGGGAAGGGCTGTCGGTACAACGGGAGGAGCCGCGGCCGGCAAGGCGCTGCTCGGTATCGGAAAGGACCTCCCGCCACGGATCTGCGTAGCGATATCACCTAGCGAGGTGTATCTGCTCGGTATGAAGGCCCGCGGCTATGACGTCGAGCCGATCGCGAAGATCCATCGCGACAAACTCGGCGTTGAGGTGCATCAGCGAATGACTGTGCGCACCGTTGTTCTGGAAGACATCGACACCGGACACAAGTTTCCCCTCGAGGCACCGCGCCTCAACGTGTACCACGCAAAGGCGATGGTCAAGTTGCTCATGATGGATGAAGAACACCACGAAGAAGACCTTGAGGAAGAAGATCTACCAGAGATCGAGAGATAGCCAAGTGGTTCGGCGCCATTGTCGAAAACTCGTAGCCACTGCTGAAAACTGATCTCTGGCTTCGACCTTGATTGTGAGCAAAGGGCTTCGGTCAATCTTCGGGCAGCCCGCTCTCGCTTGCCACCATCAGTGAACCGAGCCCTAGCTACGCCGTCACATACGTCGAGGGATACGGGACCTGGGCGTGGTGCCCGCTCGCAGACCACGGACTCCTCGCGGTCTCTCGACCCGAAGACGACCCAACAAACCACCCCGGACGCGCCGAAACCCCAGCCATAGCTGAGGTTCCAGCGTTTCTCTCTCCCGTGGAGCTGAGGGGATTCGAACCCCTGACCCCTTGACTGCCAGTCAAGATCGCAGGGTGGCAAGAACACGAGAGTTCCGGCATGAATGGCTCAACGAAGCGGAAAACAGCCGACGCGCGTGTCCCGTGAGTTCCCGTGACTTCTGGTTGATTCCATCGCTTCCGCGGGATTCCCGCGGGATGGACCAGGCCACGACTCCCGCACAATTGGTGATGCCATAGGATGCGTAGTCATGAATCCTGGTGATGTGGTCTCGTATCTGGAGATGTGTGGTCGAGAGGGTGACCGGCGTTTACAGACCTTTCGCGCACTCTACGCGCACCGACTCGGCGTCATACTTGCTGATTGCGCCTCACTACCAGATGTCGAGTCATTGGCAAACACCGACGAGACTAGTTCAACGAGTTGTCGACCTTTCCTTCGATGAGCCATTCCGTAAGCTCCCCGAGGAAATTGAACTCCTCTTCCTTGACGCTGTAGCTATGGAAGTTCCGGTTGCGGATCTTGCTCAGCTTGTCGATCCAGTTCGTGCGTGCTTGCCAGCCACCCTTCTTGTTCTCCTCGCCAGGTTTCGTGTATCGCTTCTCGTACAGCTCCAGCCACAGGGATCGCTCATATGTGATGATTTTCTGGTAGTCCACAATTGTGAGACAGTCCCAGGGTTCGACTTCTGCATCACCCGCCTCGACAAGTCGATTCTTCCTAGTTGCTTCCCCAACTGCATCCGTATGGACTCCAATCGGCACACCCCGTTT
>JAMBLJ010000230.1 GCA_023336815.1 Actinomycetes bacterium | reverse complement strand
TCCTCTAGCCGATCATCGGCCTGGAGTGAGATGGCGATCCTTTCGCCTCCGATCATGGTCTTGAGCTCATCTGCGGTGCCGTGGGCGATCTCCCGACCGTGGTCGATGACGACGATGTCATCGGCGAGTTGATCGGCTTCTTCCATGTATTGCGTTGTCAGCAAGAGCGTGCCGCCTTTGCTCACCATGTCACGGATGACCGCCCACAGTTCTGTTCTGCTTCGGGGGTCGAGACCCGTTGTCGGCTCGTCAAGGAACAGGACCGGGGCCTCGGCCACAAGCGCACCAGCGAGGTCGAGACGTCGTCGCATCCCACCCGAATAGGTCTTGACGGGCCGATCGGCGGCGTCTGTGAGATCGAACCGATCGAGCAGTTCGCGAGCCCTGCTTCTGGAAGTTTTTCGACCAAGCCGGTACAAGCGACCGAACATGTCGAGGTTCTCGAACCCCGTGAGGTGCTCGTCGACAGCGGCGTACTGACCCGAGAGTCCGATCTTCTTGCGTACTTCGCCTGGGGAGGTGATGACATCGGCTCCGGCAACGGTTGCGGTGCCCCGATCCGGTTCGAGGAGCGTCGTCAGGATCGACACTGCGGTCGTTTTGCCCGCTCCGTTCGGTCCAAGCAACCCGAGGATCGTTCCTTCAGGGACACTCAGATCAAGGCCATCGAGCGCGACAACGTCGCCGTAACGTTTGGCAAGGCCTCGCGCTTCGATGATATTGCCGCCATGTGGCTGCGGCGAGAAGGGGTACTGCGGATTCATGGACGGTTCTTCTTCCCTGGTGGCAACGGATGCGGGACGACGGTTGGGGCCGTACGCTGTAAGATAGTCGTACGACGTAAGGTTGTCAACCTGAATCTTCCAGGCCCGTGATCTGGTCGACTGTGGGCCACGTTGAGCGGCGAGGCTCAGCTCTTGTTCCGTATCGCTTCGAGTCCATCGAGGATGAGATCGAGGCCGAAGGTGAATTCGGTCTGGTCGTCGCACCACCCGAGTGTCGAGTCAGGGTCGTCGTGGCTGATCTCCGTCATCATCGCAACGATGTAGGGGAGTTGGTCTGCCATCTGGGCCATCACCGCCTCAACGTCCTCTTCCGGATCGGTATCACCGTCTGGCTCGAACAGCTCCTGTGTGAACCCGAGGGCTCTGCTCCCGAACGTGTGAAGTGCATGATGGGCGAGATCGTATGAGAATCCCCCCTCCTTGAGGAGCCCGAGGAGCGCATCGAAGTACCTCATGATCACAGGGCCGATCGTCGTCCGTGATTCGATGATCCCTGGCGCCCAGGGGTGATCCATCATCGTGCTTCGTGCGGTCAGGATCCGATCCCGGATCGCAGCCTTCCACTCCTTGCCATCTCCGGGTACTTCGAAACCGTTGGTAGCATCCTCGATCTCGCTGATGATGGCCTCGACAACGCCATCGAGCAGGGCTTCCTTGTTGGCTACGTGGTAGTAGAGCGACATGGCTTCCACACCGAGGGACTGAGCGAGGTTGCGCATGGTGAGAGCGTCGATCCCGCTCTCGTCAGCTAGTGCGATCGCCCCGAGCAGCACACGTTCCCTGCTGAGTGGGACCCTCGTGGGTGTGTCGGTTTCTGCTCGTGTTGCCACTCTGGTTCCTCGTTGCTCTCAGGCTTCATCGTACAGGGTAAGTCACCACAGAAGATGTTTTGTCTTGACAACCTTACAATGTATAAACTATATTCCCTTACGACGTACGAAACAACTGCTCGTCGAGAAGTGGACGCAACCAATCAGCACCTTCACCCGCGAGCGCACACAGGAGTCTCCACCATGGCAACAGCAACGAAGAACACACGAGCACCGCTCGCGGATGGCAGCGACCAGTCAGGACAGCGAATCGATTCGAACGACGAATCGAAGATGAGGGCCATTCTGCAAGCCGAATACGGTGCGCCTCGCGACGTCCTCGACCTGTCGAACGCTGCAGTACCTGAGATCGGTGCCGGCGATGTACTCGTACGCACGCACGCAGCGGGTGTACATATCGGTGACTGGCTCACGGTCAGCGGTCTGCCCTACCTCATTCGGCTCATGGGGTACGGACTCATGAGGCCAAAGAACACCGTTCCCGGTGTTGAGTTCGCCGGTCGTGTGGAAGCGGTGGGTGAAGACGTTGCTGATTTCGCTCCGGGTGACGAGGTCTTCGGCTGGGGCCCAGGTGCGTTCGCCGAGTTCGTAGCTGTGTCCCATGAATCGTTGGGCATCAAACCAGCGAACGTCTCCTTCGCTGAAGCTGCAGCTGTTCCAATCTCCGGATTCACCGCACTCCAGGCGGTTCGTGACCACGCGAACGTCCAGCCAGGAGACAAGGTGCTCGTCATCGGTGCATCTGGTGGTGTTGGTACCTACGCTGTGCAGATCGCACGTTCCTACGGCGCAGAAGTGACCGGGGTAGCGAGTACACGCAACATCGACATGGTCCGATCGATCGGCGCCCAGCACGTCATCGACTACACCACCGAAGAGTTCGCTCGCAACGGACACCGATACGACGCGATCATCGACACCGCAGGAAATGCCCCATTGTCAGACCTTCGAAACTCCCTCACACCGAACGGGACACTCGTCATCGTCGGTGGATCGGGCGGGCGTTTCTTCATGGGCGCCGGGCGGTCGCTGCGGGCCGGTTTGATGTCACCGTTTGTGAGTCAGAACCTGCGGGCCTTCATCTCCAAGACGACGCAAGAGGACCTCATTGCTCTCAGGACTCTCATCGAAGACGATCAGGTGAAGCCGGTTCTCGAACGGACGTACCCGCTTGATGAGGCTGCCGAAGCTGTTGCTCACGTGGGAACCCGGCATACACAGGGCAAGACGGTCATCGTCGTCGATGCATCCAGGGACTCGTGACCTCGGCAATGAAAGCGGTCACCTATCAGCGCTACGGTTCCCCCGATGTCCTCGAATTTCGTGAGGTAGACCTACCGGTGGCGGAGGACGACGGCGTGCTTGTTCGCGTCCGGGCGGCGTCGGTAAACCCGCTTGACTTTCACTTCATGAGGGGGACGCCGTATCTCGTGCGAACACAGACGGGTCTCAAGACACCCAAGAGCGAGGTACTCGGAGCCGATCTTGCTGGAACCGTCGAGGCCATTGGAAGTGATGTGACGCGGTTCAAGCCCGGTGACGAGGTGTTCGCCGAGGGTTCTGGTTCGTTCGCAGAGTATGCATGCGTCAAGGAGGACAGGCTCGCACTGAAGCCCAAGGGATTGTCGTTCGTCGAGGCAGCCGCTGTCCCGGTGGCAGGATTGACAGCTCTCCAGGGTCTTCGAGACAAGGGCCGGATCCGGGATGGACACAAGGTTCTCATCAACGGCGCCTCAGGTGGTGTCGGAACGTTCGCTGTCCAGATAGCACGTTCACTTGGTGGGGAGGTCACGGGTGTGTGTAGCACGCCAAACGTGGATCTTGTTGCTTCCCTGGGTGCGCACGATGTCATCGACTACACGCGCGTCGACTACACGACGATGCCGAGACGCTACGACCTGGTTCTCGACATGATCGGCAGTCGAGGGCTGGCCTCCAACAGACGGATCATGAAACAGTCCGGTACCTATGTGATGGTCGGAGCTGACATGGGCGACTGGATCGGACCCATCACCTCGGTTCTCAAAGTGATGATCGCTTCTGTTTTCGGAAGTCAAACGATGCGACCCCTCCTTGCAAAGGCGAAGAGCGAGGACCTCAACACGTTGGGGGCGTTGATCGAAGATGGCGAAGTGGCACCCGTCATCGACTCCGTATTTCCGCTCGAAGAAGCACAAGATGCCATTCGTTATGTCGAGACCGGTCGTGCCAGGGGCAAGGTCGTGCTGACCGTGTGACAGCCACAAGCGGGTGCCGCCCATCACGATGGTCGTGTGGTCAGTTCACGCGACGATCGTGGCCAGCCCACTCCTTGTCACGGAGCACGTACTTCTGGATCTTGCCTGTAGATGTCTTTGGGAGTTCAAGGACGACCTCGACGGTGTCCGGCGCTTTGAAGTGAGCAAGTAAACCACGCACGTGATCGACGATCTCGCTGCCGCTTGCGTGCTGGCCTTCCTTGAGCACAACGAAAGCTTTGGGACGCTCACCCCACTTCTCGTGGGGGGTCGCAATGACAGCGCACTCGAGCACGGATGGGTGGGAGACGATCGCCCGCTCGACCTCGATCGTCGAGATGTTCTCACCACCCGAGATGACGATGTCCTTGGAACGGTCTCGTAGGTCGATGTAGTTGTCGGGGTGCCACACAGCGATATCGCCCGAATGGAACTCCCCACCACGAAAGGCGTCCCTGGTTGCCTCCTCGCTTGCGAAGTAGCCCTTCATGACATTGTTTCCACGCATGACAACCTCGCCGAGCGTCTCGGCGTCCTTGTCGACGTCCACCATGTCGTCGTCGACAACACGGGTGGGGTCTGCTGTGATGTATGACACGCCCTGTCGGGCTAGGAAACTCGCTCTTTCGGCCGCATCGAACTCGGCGAATCCGGGCTGGAGTTCACACACCGTGTGGGGCCCGTACGTTTCGGTGAGTCCGTACACATGAACGATCGTGGCTCCGAGATCCTCCATGGCCTGGATGATCGTCGGGCTCGGAGGTGCACCTGCCGTTGTGATCGTGACCGGTTGGGGGAAGCGATGGGCTTCGGGGGCGTTCGCTAACCCGATCAGCACCGTAGGGGCTGCATTGAAGTGTGTCACCCCTTCACTGTCGATGAGCGCCCAGATCTCGGCCGCGTCAACCTGGCGGAGACACACGTGGGTGCCACCAATGGCTGTCACCCCCCAGGTGGTGCACCAGCCATTGCAGTGGAACATGGGCAGCGTCCAGAGGTACACGGAATCGAGGGAGTGGTGAGAGTGGATGATCTCTCCGAGCGCATTCAGATATGCACCACGATGGGTGTACATCACACCCTTTGGCTGGCCCGTTGTGCCAGAGGTGTAGTTGATCGAGATCGTGCGCTCCTCGTCATCGACTGTCCACGGCAGGGGAGCATCCGACCCGCGTGCGAGGAGGTCGGCATAGGGCGTTGTCGGGTACCCCGGATCGGTTCCTGTCTCGTCGATCGAGACGATCTCGGTGACTGTCTCGAGATCCCGGATGACCGGAGCGAGACTCGCAAGCAATGCGGAGTCTCCAACCAGCATTGTCGCCCCCGAATGGTCGAGGATCACGCGAATCTCCTCCGGTGACAGGCGGGTATTGATCGCAACAAGGACAGCCTGGACGAGAGGAACACCGAAGTGAGCAATGAGCATCTCGGGGGTGTTCGGACACAGGTAGGCAACGCGGTCTCCCGATCCGACACCCGATGCGGTCAACGCATGTCCGAGCCTTGTGGCGTGCGCCGCCATATCTGCGTAGGAGATCGTACGACCGTCGCTGATGACGGCGGTCTTGTGTGGCCACACGATCGACGACCTTTCGAGGAACGCGAGCGGTGTCAGCTCCGATCGGTAAACGGCGGTCATCGGTCGGTCCAGTGTGGCTCCCGCTTCTCCAGGAAGGCTCCCATGCCTTCCTGCGCGTCTTCACTCGCAGCGTTCGCTGCCATCACGGGTGTCGCCACTGCGTATGCCGCGTCCTCGCTGATGTCCGCCTGGGCGTAGTACGTGCATTTGCCGAGGGAGATCGTGTTCGCGGAGTACTGGAGGATCTTGTCTGCCATTTCGCGCACCGCTGCATCGAGATCCTCGGCGGGTACAGCTTCGTTGATGAGCCCCCAGTCGACGGCGGTTGCAGCACTGATCGGTTCACCCGTGAGCAACATCTGCATCGCCCGCTTGTGGCCAACGGCTCTACTCACCGGCACCATCGGGGTATGGCAAAAGAGACCGATCTTGACTCCGGGTGTGGCGAACCACGCCGTGTCTGCCGCGATTGCGAGGTCACAACTCGCCACGAGCTGGCACCCTGCCGCAGTCGCGATTCCTTGGACCCTTGCGATCACAGGCTGGCGAAGGTCTCGAACGGCCTTCATCATCTGTACACAGGTATCGAACAGCTCTGCGTAGTAGCTGTCTGGTCGATCCATCATCTCTGAGATGTCATGGCCTGCCGAGAAGGCCTTGCCCTCGGCTGCCATCACGACGACGCCAACCTCGTGGGGTACAGCGTTCAGCGCCTCGATCACCGATGTCATGAAGCCGTGGCCCAGGGCGTTGCGTTTCTCAGGACGGGCAAGGGTGATCGTGGCGATCGGGCCATCGATCTC
>JAMBLJ010000229.1 GCA_023336815.1 Actinomycetes bacterium | reverse complement strand
TAGGCCTCGTTCTCCGCGTGATATTCGGAACCCACGATCGATCCCACGTTGTACCCGTCGGCTGCGGCGAGATCGACATCCTCGTACCTGGCGATCGCCGCGACCGTCTCCCTATGAAACTCGTCCGCAAGCCTCTGCTCTTCCACAGTGGGCGGCCGGTTGGTTCCTGCCGGGAGCAGAACGCCAGGCAGAGGTGTCTCCCCGATGTTCTCCCCTCCGAATCCGGCAACGACTGCGCCACCCCAACCGGCAAGGGTCGTGAAGCCGATCGCTCCGATGACCGTCACAGACGCAACGACTCTCAACAACTTGCCGCCCTGGGCTGTACGCAGCACCACGGCAAGACCCGTCGCCTGGATCAGAGCCGCGATCATCCCTAGCTGCCCCACGGTGAACCCCGCAACGGACAGACCGAGATTGACGGTGAGAGCCACCACCAGCGTGATCGTGGCGATCCTTCGCCATGTCCTGGCCGTCAACAGACGTACGAGCACAGCCGTCTCGGCTGCGGCGATGCCCAGCAACCACGCTCCAACCGCCGGATTGGGACCGCCGATACCCATGCCGACGTTCAACGCTGCGGCGATGCCAAGCGTCCACACAAGAAGCCGGTGGAGGGACGGAATGCTGCTGTATCGCACCATCAGCGCCCCGGATCGTTCACCACCTCGTCCTGCGAACCAGCGAACGAGCAGAGCTGCGATGCCAAGACCGATGACGAGCAGTATGGCGAGTCCGTGGTCCGGCGACATGCCATAGAGGGGGCTCCCGATGTACCTGTCGAGAAGGTTCGTTCCGTCGTTCATGCCCACATCTCCTCAAGTTCCCAGTCGTGCTGACCATCGTTGATCCCGACGACCTCGTCTTTCGTTCCGTTCTTCTTCCTTGTCTTCTTCGTGACCCCGAACTCCGATCTGGCTGCGGGTCGTCTCAGCAGCCAGAAGATCGAGACGGGGAGGACGATGCGTACAAGGAAGCCCACCGGCGTCAGGCCACGGCCAGCGAGACCAAGGGCGAGAGCCAGATCGAGAAGACCCATCGTGATCCAACCCACCTGGAGCCGCATGATCCACTTGCGGGTCGATGGTCTGCGTTTCGGGATGCGTGCGACGAGCACAAGTGTGAACGTCGTTGCGGCAACGCTCAGCAGGGCGCCGAGCAGTGGGAGACCACCGAAGATGATCGTCGCACCAAGCGCCTCGGCCGAGAGGGCCACGGCAATCGCTCCCTGAACGAACAGGAGAAGCCAGGTCACCGCTACCGGACCGTCGATGCCAGGCCGTACCGGGGTGTGTGTCGTGTTGGTCATGGAGTGAGCATCGACCCGCGTCATGAGAACCGGATGGGACGCAGATGAGTGCGAGATGAGACTGTTTCTCGCACGTATCGACCCAGGAGATCGTGTCGATCGGTCGACCCCGTTGCCAGGTTTCGTGTACGTTTCAGATCACCCAACACATCTGCCAGAAAGGAGCCGACCGATGTTGTCCATCGCTACAGGTTCAACAGACGCTCCGTTGCTCGACGAGACGATCGGGAGCAACCTCGAAGCAACGGTTGCCCGGTTCCCTGACAGGGAAGCCCTTGTTGTTGTTCATCAAGGCATCCGCCAGACATGGACCGAGTTCAACGAGACAGTGAACGCTGTCGCCAAAGGACTCATGGGGATAGGTATCGATGCCGGTGACCGTGTCGGCATGTGGAGTCCCAACTTCGCTGAGTGGATCTACATACAGTACGCAACTGCAAAGATCGGCGCGATCCAGGTCAACATCAACCCTGCCTACAGGACAAGCGAGTTGCAGTACGCACTCGAACAGTCCGACTGCCGGCTCCTGGTGACACGCACCGAATACCTGACATCCAACTACAAGGACATGGTCGAGGAAGTTGCACCTCGCCTGAGCCATCTCGAGCGGACCATCTACTTCGACACCAGCGACTGGGACGATCTGCTCGAAGCCGGCGCCACGGTCTCGGATGCCGCCCTCGCCGAACGCGGCGCATCGCTGCGACCCGGCGATCCCATCAATATCCAGTACACCTCTGGCACCACCGGATCACCCAAGGGTGCAACGCTGAGCCATCACAGCATCCTCAACAACGGTCTGTTCGTGGGTGGCGCTTGCGGATACTCACACGAAGACCGCGTGTGTATCCCCGTGCCGTTCTATCACTGCTTTGGCATGGTGATGGGCAACCTCGCATGTTCCGTCTTCGGCGCCACGATGGTGATTCCTTCCCCTACGTTCGACCCCGGTGCGGTGCTCAAGACAATCCAGAACGAACGGTGCACATCGCTCTACGGTGTGCCGACGATGTTCGTCGCAGAACTTGGCCACAGTGAACTCGCTGACTTCGATCTGTCGAGCATGAGGACAGGCATCATGGCGGGTTCGCCGTGTCCTACCGATGTGATGCGGCGCGTGATCGATGACATGAACATGACAGAGGTCACCATTGCATACGGCATGACGGAGACGTCGCCAGTGTCGACCCAGACGAGCACGACCGATTCCGTGCACCACAGGGTGACCACAGTTGGCAGGGTGATGCCTCACGTGGAGTCCAAGATCATCGATCCGGCAACTGGCGATACCGTCCCGAGAGGTGAACGCGGCGAGTACTGCACCAGGGG
>JAMBLJ010000228.1 GCA_023336815.1 Actinomycetes bacterium | reverse complement strand
GCTGCACCGTACGCTGCCAATCCAGGAGGGCTCTTCCTTGTAGGCGAGGGCGCGGACGGGATCTACGGAACGGGTGGTCGAGCAGCCAAGGTTGCCAACCTCCTCCGCCAACGACATCTGAGAGCAGCTGCGCTCAAACTTGTGCGAAGGGCTCCCGATCGAATAAGCATCCGAGGAGAGATGATCGTCAGCAGAGGCGCAGAGTTTGCGACTGATCCCTTGGGTCCTGACGGGTTTGCGGCGACGTCACAGGTGTATGGAGATCCCAGTTTCATCACGGACATTGTTGGCATGGATCGCATCGAGAGCACGCTCCTGTCGGATCTTTCAATTGTGCTTGACCGCGTCGATCTCACCAATCCGGAGGACCAGTTCCTCCAACACATTGAGCTCGGTTCGTGGCGTGATGCGTTTGCAGACCACATTCGAATCGACCGAGAAGCGGCGAGGGTGCACGGGGTTGACGTCAGGGCTCCTTTCACGATGGCGCCAGCGATCATGGCTCTCACTCGGGTCCCAATGGCCGACCGCTGCATCAAGGGCTATACGGGCAAGTGGATGATGAAGGAGATGCTGACCAAGAGGCTGCCGGAGTACCCCGTTGGCAGACAGAAGCAGCACACGTCGCTCCCGTTCACCAGGTATTGCACGAATGGGCCGCTGACCGGCATCTGGGACCGCTATACGCCGCCTGACATTTTCCAAGGTCAGGCCAGGCAGGACTTGATCGCCAACAAGCTGGACGAAGCCGCGCTCTGGAACGCTATTGCTTTCGCCATCTGGGATGAACGTGTGGCGCAGAACCCGAACCTGAAGCCGCACGCTCCCAAGGAGATCATCTCGATCAACGCGTCCTAACTGGCTGATGTGCCAGTTGACTCGGCAGAATCCTTGGTGTAGTGCTGGTGTAGACGCCAGCCCTGGGCTCCGAGGCGGACCCAGGCTTCGATCAGCTCACCAAGTGTCCTGGCGAACGCGCCGGTGACAGCCGCTGTAAACGAGACGGCAACGAGAATCGGACTCGCCACGAATGAAATGACCATGAGAGACTTCTCCAGCCTGGCTCCGAGGAGTTCGTTGACCTGGAGGAACTCGGCCGCAGTGAACATGTTCGTAACCACGGTGAGGGCAACCAACCCGGGAATGACGTACGCAGCGGGAACCAGGTACGTCATGGGGTTGAAGCCCCAGCTTGTGCCTGCAACCAGCAGGTAGCCGGCACCAGCGAGAAGTACCAACGCGAGATAGATGCGCTGGAGCCGCTTCGCTGCCACGAGATCTACGATCATCGATGCCTCCATGATCCGTGGTGCAAGGACGGCCGTGAGCCCGGTTGCCAACACGATCACAGGCTGGGCGACGATCCGGGCAGCTTCCGCATAGCCAAGTGCTTCTGGGCCAGCCAAACGCACTATCACAGCAGCAACGATGAAACCAGCGACCGAAGGCGCGAGGGACTGAAGAAGTATCCACTTGCCCGACGACGCAAGTTCCCGAAAGCGCAGCCGAGGCCGGCCTCCAGTGGCGTCCACGCGTAATGCGAGCATCCAGGCAACGGTAAGTGACGCGGCGTTGGCAACGGCCAGCGCCCCGAAGGGGACCCATGGCGCAGGGACGTCCGCCACCACCATGGCGGTCACTGACACGATCGCGACGGTTGCCTGTACAGCGGACACAGCGGCTGCTAGCCACGAATGATCAGCGATGTGGAACAGCTTCCTGATGTGGTCCTGGATGGGAGAGATCACAGCCGCGATACCCGTGGTGGCCACAAGAGCAACCACCACCTCGGGCTCGGTAAGTGATTCGGTGATGAGGGCAGCGATTAGCACGGTCGTGGCACCGAGGATCGCGAGAGGCAGACCTAGACGGATGCTCTGCGCCAACAGCTGCATCCGTATGTCCAACGGCCGAGAAACAGCGGTCACCTCCGCTGGTGTGAAGATGAGGTTGCGAGGGAGCACAGTCGCAAACATGAACGCGGTGAAGAACACTGCATATACACCAAGGTCTCTGACGTCGAGCAGATTCGCAGCAGCGATGCCGATCGTGAACGTTGCAAGCGACGCAAGGGATGCGTCAACCATGCCAGCGGGGAGCTTTCGAGCAAGACGCGTGGATCCTTCACCGATCATCTTGCCTTTTCCCGTCATTGGCTGGTGTTGGCTTCCCACCATTCGATCGTTCTGCGGAGACCGTCCTCGAGCTCGACCTGCGCATCGAATCCGAACGTCTCTCTAGCGCGCGATGTGTCAAGCATTCGCCGTGGTTGACCGTCTGGCTTTGAGGTGTCCCAGACGATCTCACCCTCGAAACCAACGATGGTCGCGATCATCTCGACGAGCTCCCTGATGGTCACTTCGCGCCCAGCACCAATGTTCACGGGCTCAGCGCCGTCATAGAGCTCGGTGGCGAGAACGATGGCCCTTGCAGCATCTTCGACGTAGAGGAACTCGCGGCTGGCGCTCCCAGTGCCCCACACGTCAACAGTGGCTGCTCCGGAGTCGCGAGCGTGGACAAACTTCCTAATGAGAGCGGGAATCACGTGGCTCGACTCGAGATCGAAGTTGTCTCTCGGTCCGTAGAGGTTCACAGGAAGCAGGTAAATCCCTCTGAAATCGTATTGCATCCTGTAGCTCTCGAGCATTACGAGGAGCGATTTCTTTGCAACTCCATAGGGAGCATTGGTTTCCTCAGGGTACCCATTCCACAGGTCATCCTCTTTGAAGGGAACTGGCGTGAACTTCGGGTAGGCGCACACAGTTCCCAGTTGGACGAACTTCTGTACCTGGGCCCTTCGGCTCTCTTCGATGAGGTTCACGCCCATTGATGAGTTGGCGTAGAAGAATCGTCCAGGATTCTCGCGATTGGCGCCGATACCACCGACTTCGGCCGCCAAATGGATGACGATGTCCGGGCGTGCTTCGATCATGAGACGGCGCACGTCGTTCTGTTCGGTGAGGTCGAAGTCACGGCTTCGAGGAATGAAGAGGTCTCCACCTTGTTCTTCGAGCATCGGGCAAAGGAAAGAGCCGAGGAAGCCCGCTCCACCGGTGACCAGGATTCGCTTACCGGCAATGGTGTCGGTCATTTCTCTGTCCATTCGCTCTTGAGAAGACCAGCATCAACAAGTGTGCGTTCTCGGGTAGCAAGTTCGAGGTCCGACTCGACCATCATCTCGACAAGCTCTGAGAATCCAACGGTGGGTTCCCATCCGAGCTCCACCCGTGCTTTGGTGGCGTCTCCTTGGAGGAGCTCGACCTCAGCGGGTCGGAGGTACCGCTCGTCCAACTCAACGTGGTCCTCCCAGTCCAGATCGAGGAGACTGAAGGAGGCTTCGCAGAGCTCGCGAACGGAGTGTCTCGCGCCCGTGGCGATGACGTAGTCGTTCGGTTCATCCTGTTGGAGCATTAGCCACATGGCTTCGACGAAGTCGCCTGCGTAGCCCCAGTCACGCTCTGCGTCGAGGTTGCCGAGGTAGAGCTTATGTTGCAGGCCGAGCTTGATTCGAGTAGCTGCTCGCGTGACCTTTCTCGTGACGAAGGTCTCGCCGCGTCGGGGCGACTCATGGTTGAAGAGGATTCCATTGACGGCGTACATGAAGTACGCCTCGCGGTAGTTGACGGTCTGCCAGAAGGCGTACACCTTGGCAACCGCGTAGGGACTCCTTGGATGGAAAGGGGTCGACTCGTTCTGAGGTACCTCAGCGACCTTTCCGAACATCTCAGATGAGGACGCCTGGTAGAAGCGCGGCTTGTTCTTGAGATGGCGAGCGGCTTCGAGGAGTCGCAGGGTTCCGAGGGCATCAACATCGACGCTGTAAATCGGGTTCTCGAATGACACAGCAACATGGGATTGGGCGCCGAGGTTATATATCTCGCTCGGCTCGATCTCCTGGAGAAGCCGGCTAAGTGAGTTGCCGTCCGTGAGGTCTCCGTAGTGGAGAAAAAGTGACGCGGTGTCGAGGTGCGAGTCGATATAGAGATGATCGATCCGCTCCGTTCCGAAGGTCGACGAGCGTCGGACGAGACCGTG
>JAMBLJ010000227.1 GCA_023336815.1 Actinomycetes bacterium | reverse complement strand
TGCACAATGGAACCCTGGGTACACACAAGTGCACCATTCTGTGGGCCACATTGCACCTTTTTGCACAATGGAACCCTGGGTACGCGCAAGTGGCGCGAGAAAGGGCGCACTGTGGGTGCGCCCTTTCTAGCGATCGGGTTGTGGTGTCAGGCTGGGATGACGTCGAGGGTCACCGTTACGGTCACATCCGTGTGTGGTTCGAGCATGATCTCGTGGAGACCGATCTCCTTGATCGGCTCGTCGATCGCGATGATCTTGCGATCGATGTCGATACCGGTGAACTTGACGATGGCCTCGGCCACATCATTCACACCAATCGAACCGAACAGGTTCCCCGCATCGCCGGCGCGAGCAGCAACGACCACTCGTGTGCCTGCGAGCGAATCAGCAAGCTGCTGGGCTTCCTCAAGTGACTTTCGCTCGAAATCGATCCGCGACTGACGCATCGCATCGGCTTGTTTGAGCGCACCATCGGAGGCCTTCACCGCGAACTTCTTCGGCACGAGGTAGTTCCTGGCGTATCCATCGGATACGTTCACAACATCTCCCTTGTCCCCAAGAGAGGGGACATTCTTCGTGAGGATGATCTTCATCGCTACGACCGCCTCTGAGCGGTGTAGGGCAGCAGTGCCATCTCACGGGCGTTCTTGATCGCGATGGCGATCTCACGCTGGCGACGTGGGGTCAAACCGGTGACTCGACGAGACCGGATCTTGCCACGGTCAGACATGAACTTACGGAGAAGTGCAATGTCCTTGTAGTCGACTATCTCGTCTTCCTTGAACTTGTATACGATCCGACGCTTCTTGCGTGGGTTCGTGTCCGGGCGACGCTTGCGTCGCGAAGTGTTTGATCTTTGTGCCATGGTGAATCTCCTTGAACCAGACGGGTCCTAGAACGGTGCCTCATCGGGGCCGGCATCGGTGCGAGCGACAGGTGCTGCTGGTGTTGCGTTTCCGCCGCCGTAGCCGCCACCGCCACCTCCACCGCTGCCACCGCCGAAGTCGTTGTTCTTTGGTGTCCGCGTGACCGATGCGGTTGCCCATCGCAGCGATGGACCGATCTCCTGAATATCGATCTCGACAACGTTGCGCTTCTCGCCTTCGTTGGTCTCCCAGGTGCGCTGCTTGAGACGCCCAGAGATGATAACCCGAGCACCCTTGGTGAGCGACTCAGCCACGTTCTCGGCGACGTCGCGCCAGCAAGTGCCACGGAAGAAACTCGTATCCTCTTGCCAGTCGCCATTGCGATCCTGGTACCTGCGGCTATCAGCGATGCTGATGTTCGCCATTGCAACACCACTCGCTGTAAAACGGAGCTCTGGATCGGCGGTGAGGTTTCCTACGACGGTCACGTTATTGCTCATTACTTCTCTCTTCTCTCGATCTGTTCACAGTGTGAACGATCGGTGTGACATGTTCCAGACCTACGCGTCTTTCCTGATGATCTTGTGGCGAACCACCGAATCAAGCAGAGCAAGGGATCTATCGAGAACGTTCTGGAGCTCAACGTCACCGTCGAAGATGATGACGGAGTAGTAGCCCTCAGTCATGTGTTCGATGTCGTATGCGAAACGACGTTTACCCCAAAAATCGGTGTCTTTCACAACTCCGTCACGGTCGGTGATGGCCTTTTCGACCTCTTCCACAGCAGCACGGACATCTGGCTCAGCCATGTCGTACCGGTGGATCACCATCAGCTCATACGAGCGCATCACATTGCCTCCTTTGGACATCCGCTGTGCGGACGGCCCCCACGGGTGGCGGGAGCAGGACGGTTCTTGTCCGAATCCGGACAAGGCGGCACCGATTTGGTGCCGTCTGGAAACCGTGAGTGTACCGGTCCGGATGGCCTAGGCGCCACGAGAGCGACGCAGCACAGATGAGCCGACACGTGCCTCAGCAATGGTCCGATTGCCAGAACCCCATCAGGGTGGGGCACTTCTATGCATCTATACAACTGCGCCCCAGAGTCAGAGACTCAGGCCTTGGACGCCTTCCATGCCTTCTTGCGGATCTTGAGTTCGGCGAGGTCCTCGGGATTCTTGATATCAACGATCGACGGCCAGTCCGGTAGGTACTTCGTGTATCCACGAGGCTTCACACCGTAGTGTTGTGCAAGCACGCCGATGGTGAGGCGGGCCTTGTACTCACCGAACCCGGGGATCGCCATGAGACGAGCGAGCAGATCGTCCGCGTTCTTCGCTCCCTGCCACACCGCGGCAGGGTCACCCGCGTATTCATCGACAAGGAACTGCGAAACCGCTTGCACACGTTTTGCCATGTTGGACGGGAACCTGTGGAGCGCCGGTTTCTCTCTGAACACGGTGTCGAGTTGGTCGGGATCCATCGCGGCGATCGCAGCAGCGTCCAGAGTCCCTCCGAGTCGTTCCCTGAGAACATACGGCCCTGCGAAGGCCTTTTCGGTGGGAACCTGCTGGTACAAGGTGAGGCCAACCAGGAGTGCGTACGCATCGTCTCCAAGGAGACTGTTGGCTTCTGGCGTAGCGGTGAAGTGGATATCAGTCATGCCCCTGACGGTACCAGAGGTCACCGATCATCCTTGCGGAGGTAGCCACCAGCGTTGCTGAGAGGAACATCCATCATGGCACGGTCCGAAGCGTCACTCCGGAACAACCGAGATGTGCAGAACCGCTGAGTCTCCAATGCCAAGATCCTCCCGCTCACGGACCGAGCGCTTGACGGGCAACACGTACGAACGTGCTTTCGTATCGGGGAAGAGCGACGTCCCCCATGCAGTGTCACCGATCCGGACTCGAACCCGAACCGAACCGAAACCGACCCGTGGCCGATCCATCGCCTCTATCTCGTCGGCGATGGCGGGGGAACGGTGATGAAGACCCAGGTATTCGTTCCTTCGGCCTGCCACAGCTCAGCAGGGAACGAGAACGTGTGTGTCATGGCTGCAAGATACTGACGTGTGCCACAGCCGGGCTCCCGCATGGGGATAACGACGAGTCGGTTCCACCAACGCATGGTCGCAGAAGACGGATCAGAGGAGGCTCCGCGCGGCGTACAGGGCAGAAACGGGGGATGATCTAGATATCGATGAGGGCATCGGACCACCACGCGGGAGGCACGTTCGGTGGATCGACTACGGGTTCGACACCGGTTGGTCCTCTCATCACGGGAGCCAAAGGATCGAGCCGTGTTTGGCGAGCGGTCACCGCATCAGCCGTGACGTTGAATACGGTGAGGTCCTGCGAGGCGACGACCGCACCGGTGTAGTGATTCGCGATCTCGTCAAACACCATGGCCAGACCAGGTCGATGATCCGTATGCCACAGCGCAGCCATTCGTGGTTCGGCCATGTTGAACACCTGACCTGCTTGGTCAGGAACCGTATGGGCCATTTTCAGAAGGTTCGCTGCCTGGGAGGGATCCATCCCTATACCTTTGGCGAAGATCGCCGGTGATTGGAAACATTCGTGAATCAGTAAGTCGGCACCCCGCGCAGCATCGACGAGGTACTTGCATGGGCGCGTATCACCCGAGAAGACAACAGTTCTGCCAGCGAACTCGATCTTGTACCCAACCGCTCCATTCAACGCGTGAATCACAGGGAAACTCGACACGGTGACACCGTTGCGTTCGTACACAGTGTCCGAACGGTCGTACGGCAACTCGTGGGCTATCGCTTCCATGCCTGTAGTGGAGTTGGCGCCTCGTACAGAACGGGTATCCCATGCCAAGGCTTTGGTCATGTGCTCTACGAAAGCCGCCAGACCGAGATCGGGATCGTCTGATCCACCGCCCCAGATCTCGACAGGGTCGATTCGACCGGATTTCGCAAGGCTGCCCAATAGGCCTGGAACATCGCCGATGTGATCGGCGTGCAGATGTGAGAGAAACAGCTTCGTCGTTCCGGTGACCGGAAGATGCAGCCCTGTGAAGTTCATCAGCGCACCCGAACCCAGGTCAAAGAAGAAGAAGTCCTTCTCAGGATTGCCGACCTCGATCACGAGCGAACCAGACGCCTGGGATCTTCGGGGCCAGGGATCGCCACTCCCGAGGACCGTGACTCGAATCTCACCGTCCTTGAGTTCCTCGGTTCCCGGCTGATACACATCGGCGAGTCCGGTGGCAGGGGTACCAACCATACGAGCGGTCGCGATGGGATAGTCCTTCGTCATACAACTCCTTGGATCTCAGACGTCACCGCGCATCATACGTTTCCGCGAACGGTGATGCTTCCGATCATGACGGACAGAGCACTGAACACGAATTCTCAGACTCTGTAGGAAACCGGCGGGCTCGCTGACGGAGGATTGAGAGCAGGTCAGTCGTCGATGTAGGTGATCACCATGTCACTGGTGATCCAGTCGAGATCACCAGGACTCGCCTCGATGGCGTAGCGGAAGTGGAGGTCTTCGGGCTGATATCGCTCGCACGGGTTCTCCGTACACGGGACCATCGATGTTCTGCCCTTGTAGGTGCCGTCCTCGTTGAACCAGACGATATCGAGCGGGATGACGGTGTTCTTCATCCAGAACGAGTCACCGTCGTGCCGCCAGTAGAACAGCATGCCATCAAGGTCTTCGAGGTCCGTCACCTCCATGAGTCCTTGCTGGCGGAGTCCAGGGTTGTCGGCGATAGCAAGTGTGAGCTCGCGGTCACCGATCGCAACCTGCTTGACGCGCAAACCCTCGATCTGAGGTGGGAGCTTCACTGTGCCAGGTGTCGATGATCCTTCCTCGACGACATCGCCAGCTGTCGTCGTGGGTGCCTGGGGATCGACCTGAACAGACGCATCAGTCGACTCAACTGTTGTTGTACAAGCAGACAACACGAGAGCGATGAGAAGCAGAGGAACGGTTCGCATGTCGGGAACCTACCGTCGTCGACCAGATACCTCATGACGGATGGGCAATGTTGCCGATGCCACCAGCGACGGCTGCCGTTTCGGGACATCTCAACGGTTTCCGATACCATCACCTGATGGCACAAGATGTGATCGCGTACGTCGCCGTCAGCCTCGATGGCTTCATCGCAGCAACCGGGGGATCGGTCAAGTTTCTTGAGAGATTCGATTCGGACGAATATGGATTCGAAGACTTCATCGAAGGCGTCGAAGCGGTCGTGATGGGAAGTGCCACCTACGAGCAGATCATCGACTGGGGATGGCCGTACGGATCCACTCCGGCTTTGGTACTCACCACACGGGAGCTCCCTGGCATCGAAGAAACAGAGATCACGTTCTCTTCAGCGGCGACCGGCGTCGCTATTCGAACATACGCGGCAGGGGTCGAGGGCCGACTCTGGATCGTCGGCGGAGGACGGGTGATCACGGACGGTATCAGAGACGGTGTGATCGATTGCCTTGAGCTCTACGTCATCCCCGTCGCTCTTGGATCGGGGGTACCCCTCTTCACGCAGGCGTACGACGGACCGCTCCATCTCCTTGAGTCGATGGCGTTCAGCAACGGCGTCGTGAAACTGGCCTACTCGACGTCAACGAGATGACCGAAGAGTTTCAGCTACCGGTCGTGTGGAGCAGTGCAGGACCGGCATCATCAGCGATTGCATCGATCGGCTGGAGTGCTATCCACACATCGGGATAGTCCTTGCGTGAGACACCTACGGTGAGTTCGACGTATGACGGATCGCTGAACGTGCCAGCAGAAACATCCTTGGAACCCTGCGAGAACCACAGCTGATAGACGAATCCGGCCGGGGCCGGACCAAGGTCCCCCGCCTCGAGCACCACTCTGGTCCCCGCATCCGTATTCCATCCGGCGACCACGGCGGTAGCCGATAGTGTCACATCCGAGTCGATCATCGCCGCTTCCCAATCTGGGGCCGGTGTTCGCGACAGCATCGCGAACACACCCGCAAGGATGACAATTGCTGCGGCGACGGAACCGAACACCAGGGTGAGAGACCGACCACTGAAACTTCCCGATCGGCCGTCGCTTGGCTGTGTCGCTGCCTCCGACGGGATCGGGGTCTCTGCTCCGGTGATCGCCGCCACGATCGAGTCCTCGAGACCTGACGGCGGCTCAACCCACAGCGAATCGTTTGCCAGGTTCTTGTGAATCGAGTCGACATCGTCGAGATATCTTCGACACTCGACACAACCGTCGATATGTATCGAGATAGGTTCTGATGACTCCCCCGCGAGGAGAGCTGCACGTACGTCCTGGCAGTTCATGCGCTTTCTTCCTGAAGATGTTCCAGGCTCTTTGCAAGCCTGCGGTGTGCTCTGTATGACCTCGACTTGACCGTGCCCACCGGTACGTCCAGTCGCTGTGCTGTCTCTTCCTGGGTGTACCCCAGGAAGTACATGTGTTTGAGAATGTCTCTTTCATCGGAAGGTAGCCCTTCGATTGCAAGGCGCACCTGCCATTCCTCCCATGCAGCTTCGATGGAAGGGGGAAGGACCGCGATCTCCCGATCCTCGAGCTCCACGGTTGCGTGTCTTCGCTCCCTGCGATACACGTCGATCGACACGCGTCTGGCGATCGTGTACAACCATGGGCCGATATCCCGGTTCGGGTCGACCCGATCGGCTGCCTGCCATGCCTTCACGAACGTCTGTTGGGCAGCCTCCTCTGCGTGTCCTCGATCCCTGAGGACCTTCATGGCGATGCCGAAGACTGCCCCGCCATAACGGCGGTAGATCTCCCTGATGGCTCCTTCATCCCTCGCGACGAAGCCGTCGAACAGACGACGATCATCAACGAAGACATGGGGCATGTGTCGGTTCCTAGCCGTTCACCGTGATCGACGCTGTCATCGAAGGGTGGATCGAACAGAAGTACGTGAACGTGCCGGCCTCGTCAAAGGTCTGCTCGAACGTGTCACCCGGATTGAGCAGCACCGAGTTCCAGACACCATCGTCAGACGTGGTCGTATGACCCACCCCGGCCTCGTCGTTGGTCCATGTGAGCGTGTCGCCCACGGAGATCACGATCTCGTCAGGACCGAACGCGAAGTTCTCTATCGAAACTTCCGTGCCGTTCTCGGCCGATGCGATCGGCGGCGCGGTAGTCGAGGCCATCACTTCCGATGTCGTTGGTGTATCACCCGTCGGTTGGTCTGGCGAACTGCCGGAACTCGTATCGGGTGCAGTGGTACAGGCGCTGATAGCGAGCGCCACACCGATCGAAACGATGGACAACGAGATTCTCTTCGTCATGGCTTCTCCAGACACATGTGCATTCCCTTGCAACAACGGTATACGACCAGGGATACGGATGAAACGGTCATCCGGTTCTCAGAATCCTTTTCTCGTCGGGGTCGTGTTCCGAATGGGTCCCCGTGGCCGATGGGAGGCCACGGGGACCGGCTACCGGTTGGTTACAGGTTGACCTGGACAGGTATGACCGCAACGTTTCCATCCTCGGTGATCCCAGGGACATCGACCGCGTTGTCAGGTGGCATGAACGTGTACACACCGTCTCCATCGATGTCGATGTGGACCATCGGCCACACCACAGCAGAAGCAGTGAGCGACTCGTCCAGGGTGATCATGACATCGGTGCTCTCACCGGCCTGGAGCAGTTCAGATACACCGATCACGGGCCCTGGGGATCCGTCGCTGTCCGCGTGAACGGCGACGAACCCGTTCGATGGCAGGTCTACCGTCGCGATGATGATCGTTGTGCCGTCACTTGTCTGGTCGTCCGCCTCTAGGGCGGATGGTGTCGTCGATGGCAACACGGTTAAGTCGACGCCCACAACAGCGATATCTCCGCTGTCGAGCAATGCGGGAAGATCGATGGCGTTGTCAGGTGGTTCGAAGGTGTACACACCGTCGCCATCCATATCGATGTGGAGCATCGGGAACACCATTGCAGATGTATCGAGTGGTTCATCGAAGATGACCTCTACATCAGTCGCTGTTCCCGCTGCGAGCAACTTCGATACGCCGATCACGGGGCCTGGCGCACCATCAGCGTCGGCGTGAACGGCGACGAAACCCTGGGCGGGCAGCGTCACGGACGCCACGAGCAGGCCAAGACCGAGACCCTCCTGATCTTCGACCTCGAGAGACGAAGGACCTCGTGATGGCAGAAGCGTGACAGCCGCAGACGCAACGGCAACGTTGCCATCGGCGGTGACGCCAGGCACATCAACCGCGTTGTCCGGAGGGACGAAGGTGTACACACCGTCACCATCGATATCGATGTGGGCCATGGGCCACACGATCGATGTTCCGTCGAGCGGTGTGTCGAGTGTTATCGAGACATCGTTCGAGGTTCCAGCAGGCAACAGATCCGAGTTACCGATGACAGCGCCAGGTGAACCGGCGTTATCCGCGTGTACGGCGATGAACCCATCCGATGGCAGTTCGACACTGGCGACGATGATGGTCGTGCCATCGCTCATCTGGTCCTCGACGCCTACCAAAGCCGGGGCCGTTGCAGGCGCAGCGCTACCCGCATCTGGCGTACTGGTTGTTGTTTCTTCGGTGGCAGCTGAGCTACAGGCTGCGGCCACAAGGCCCAACCCGATCAGCAATACCGCAAGTCGTTTCTTCACTGAGATCACTCCTCTGATGGGGCAACCCGAGAAACCGGGCCGCTATCGAGAGGAGTACGGATGATGAAGCCATCCGGTTCATGTGATCACCCACAAATCGCGTACCCAGGGTTCCACTCCACGAATATGAACAATGGGGCCCACAGAACGAGGGGGAAAGGCTAGGACTCCATTGCTTCGTCGGCCATGAGGTGATCGGACGGGTCGGCCAGGTTGCGCAGGATCTCTTCGGAGTCCGCAGGCATGTGATACGTCTCGGCACCTGAAGGGAAAGCCCCCGTTTCGACGTCTGCAAAGAATGCCTCGAGTGCAGCAACGGCATCATCCGCCAGGTTCGCATACGACCGCACGAACTTCGGCACGTACTGACCGGCGCCGAGGCCTGTGACGTCGTGGAATACCAGTACCTGTCCGTCGCAGTTCGCTCCAGCACCGATCCCGATGGTTGGCACATCGATCTCGTCTGTGACGATCTCGGC
>JAMBLJ010000226.1 GCA_023336815.1 Actinomycetes bacterium | reverse complement strand
CGACGCGATCGCTCGAGCCGTGTACGGTCCGACGCCTGGGAGTCCTTCAAGTCCACCGATAGATGTCGGCCAACCGGATGACGCGATCATCTCCGCTGCGGCCCTGAGTCGCAGAGCTCGTGAGTTATAGCCGAGACCCGACCAGAGTCCGAGCAACGCGGACGTGTCGGACCTGGCGAGGTCCTGCACGGTGGGCCATTTCTCCATGAACAGGACGAACTTCGGGATGACGCGGTCGACCTGAGTTTGCTGGAGCATGCACTCAGATACCAAGGTCGCATACGGATCTTGTTCCGTTCTCCAGGGTAAGACGCGTGATCGTTCTGCGTACCAGTGCAACAGTGCACCGTTACGAGTCGGGATGTTCGGGCGCTCCGTCACGGCGCAAGTACGTAGACGATCACCTTTACGTCTGTACCCGTTGCGACACTCGCTCCCTGATTCGGGTCCTGGGTCGCGATCGTCCCGACCTGGAGCGGATCTGCCGTCTCGATCGTTCCGTCTTCGATGATCGCTCCCAGACCAACGCCAGTAGCAAGCGCTTGGGCGTCGACAACGCTCATCCCTGAGAAATCAGGTACGTCGGGCTGATAGAGATAGATCGTCACCTGTACGAAACTTCCCTCATCGACCAGCGTCGTTGCTCCAGGATCCTGGCTCGCCACGAGTCCGTCGAGCGTCTGGTCATTCGTAACCGCCGTGCCTGCCAGATCGACGTTCAAGCCAACAGCGGCGGCGGCAGCCTGTGCGTCGGTGACGGTCATGTTCGTGAGATCGGGAACAGCGACCTGCTGGGCAACACCAAGCTTCACGATCACTTCTGTCCCGACCTCGACGGTTACACCAGCACCTGGATCTTGCTCAGCGACGTTGCCGAGCAGACCAGAATTGATCGGAACCGGGACTGTGTCGGAGCTGACAGTGAGGAGCAGACCGACGTTGTTGAGCGTCTGCTCGGCCTGACCCCTGGACATCCCTCTGAGGTCTGGCACGTCAACAGGCTCCGGGCCCATGCTCACGATGACGATCACAGTTGCTTCGCGAGGGATCGTCTGGCCAGCGGCAGGATTGGTTTCGATCACGAAGCCTGTCAACACGTCCGGTGAAAAGGCTTCCTCGGTTTGTACCGATTCGAGACCAGCCCGCGTCAGTTCGAGAATGGCTGTGTCGGCGGTCTTCCCGGAAACGTCAGGGACGGTGATCGCTGATGGACCACGCGATACGACGAGGTCGACTTCGGTATCGGGTTGCGCTGTCGTTCCGCCGGACGGACTCTGTGCCATGACGATGCTCTCGTCTATCTCCTCGGTGAAGACATACTCGATGGTCCCGACCGCGAAACCTTGATCTTCGATCCGACTTCTTGCGACATCGACGTTCTCACCGATGAGGTTGGGTACGCCGAATTCCTCCGGGCCTATAGAGACGACAACCGTTACGAAACTCTTCGACTCGACCTCGGAACCCGCAGGCGGCTCGGTCCTGATGACAAGACCCGCAGCGATCTCGTCGCTCGTTTCGTCGATGGCCTGCACCTTGAGATCCAGTTCCTGCTGGAGGGTGACGAAGGCGGTCTGAGCCTCCACACCTGTGAAGTCCGGAACGATAACGGTCCCAGAGGCCGGTGTTCCACCCGACAGCAGTCGCAGGAGCAGCCATAGTCCGAGCAGCAGGATGACGATGAGAGCACCAACGGCAATCCAATAGGAGGTCTGGGATCGCTCGTTCGCCGGTTCATCGAACGCCATTGTCGGCTGTCCCCCAGGTGGAAGAGGTGCCGAAGGGACGGGGGGAGGGATCATCGCTGTTGCCGCCGCCGCCATGGCCGCCGCCGCGGCGATCGGTTCGGAGCCACTGAGATAGCGCAGAATGTCATCCCTGAAGGAGTCGGCGCTCTGATATCTGCTCGCAGGGTCCTTCTGCATGGCGTGCTCGGCAATCGCCGCGATCTCCGGTGGCACCTCAGGATTGACGTCACCGATATTCGGTGCTGTCTCTGAGACATGCTGATATGCAACTGCTACCGGGCTTTCCCCCGTGAAGGGAGGTTTCCCTGCGAGACATTCGTAGAGCACGATGCCGAGCGAATACACGTCGGATCGGTCATCGGCCGGCAACCCCTGGGCCTGTTCAGGCGAAAAGTAGGTTGCTGTCCCGATAACCGCGCCGGTACGGGTCAGCTCCTCTGAATCATCGAGTGCCCGAGCAATACCGAAGTCGGTGACCTTCACAGCGCCGTCTTCCGTGATCATGATGTTGCCTGGTTTCACATCACGGTGATAGACGCCGTGCTGGTGTGCAATGCTGAGCGCTGCTGCGGTTTCGGCTGCGATCTCCGCCGCCCGACGGGGTAGGAGAGCTCCTTCGGTCTTGAGTATCTGGCGCAATGTGCGGCCCCTGATGAGCTCCATGACCATGAAGTACGTGCCAGAGTCCTTGCCCCAGTCGTATATGGCAACGATGTTGGGATGCGACAGGTTCGCAGCAGCCTGGGCCTCTCGACGGAACCGTGCAACGAACGCTTCATCGGATGCGAAATTGGCGTGGAGAACTTTCACTGCAACCGAACGGTTCAGCAGCGTATCTTCGGCCTCGAACACGTCAGCCATCCCACCGCGAGCGAGATGTTTGATGATCCGGTACCTGTCGGAGAGGACACGATCTTCCACGCCCGAGAGGGTACTTCCCATG
>JAMBLJ010000225.1 GCA_023336815.1 Actinomycetes bacterium | reverse complement strand
CACGGCACCGCAGATGAGCTCAAGACCATGATCGGAGGCGAAAGGATCGCCATCTCACTCCAGGCCGATGATCGGCTAGAGGATGCACATCGCGTTCTGATCGAATACTCCGTCGGGGACGTTCATATCGAAGGTCGATCACTGACAGCGCCAGTGTCGGGTGGTGCGCAGACCCTGACCGAGGTGCTGCGCCGGCTCGACACGGAAGGCATCGCCCTGAGGGACGTCGGACTCAGACGACCCACACTCGACGACGTGTTCCTGTCACTCACCGGCCACGCTCCAGCAACCGAAGATGACGAAGTAGCCGAGGATGACCGCGAAGCCACCGTGGAGGTGAGCTGATGGAGAACATCGCATACGCATTCGCTGACGGCGTCGCCGTTGCCAAGCGCAACGTGATCAAGATCAAGCGCGTCCCTGAGATCCTCGTATCGGTGCTCATCTCTCCGATTATGTTCGTTTTGCTGTTCGCCTACGTATTCGGAAGCTCGATCGAGATCCCCGGCGGCTCGTACCGCGAGTTCCTCATCAGCGGCACCTTCGCGATGACGATCACGTTCGGTGCAACACTCACCGGTGCGGGTCTCGCCGACGACATGCAGAAGGGCATCATCGACCGATTCCGGTCTCTGCCTATGTCACGATCGGCAGTGGTCTTTGGCAGAACGGCAAGCGACGTCATCTACAACGTACTGTCGCTGATGATCATGGCCCTGACGGGACTCGTGGTCGGGTGGCGTATCCACAACGGCGTCTTCAGCGCGCTCCTCGGTTTCGCCCTACTGCTGCTCTTCGCGTATGCATTCTCATGGATTATGGCCTATGTCGGGCTGAGTGTTCCAAGCGTCGAAGTGATCAACAACGTCTCGTTCATGGTGATCTTCCCTCTCACTTTCATTTCGAACGCGTTCGTTCCCGCTGAGAACCTCCCGACACCATTGAGGATCTTCGCTGAGTGGAACCCGGTTTCATCCGTGACACAGGCGGCGCGGGAGTTGTTCGGGAACATCCCGGTCGGCACACCAGAGCCCACAGCCTGGCCACTTCAGAACGCTGCGCTGTACACGATCATCTGGGTCGTCGTGATTATCGCCATCTTCGCTCCCCTCGCGGTACGCCAATACCGACGGGCTGGGACAAAGAAATAGGCACCGATGCTCCGGGGGATGAGACGAGACTGCCTGTGACGTGTATCGGTCGCGTCCGGGCCGAGTACCGGAATGCACATCTGGTCGGATGAGACCGATCAGCGTCTTCGAGAATCATCGAGCGGTGTTGTCGCAAGATCTGCGCTCGTCGCGGTCGCCACAGCGATCAGATCCGCCGGGGCGAGTTCTACCTGAAGTCCTCTGTGCCCTGCAGACACGAACACGGTGGCGTGATCCGCAGCGCTCCGATCGACGTACGTTGGCGAACGGCGTCGCTGTCCGAAGGGACTGATTCCACCAACGACGTACCCCGTGATCCTCTCCGCATCGGCGGGTTCGGCCATCACCGCGTGTTTGCCACCGACAACCCTAGCGAGCTTCTTGAGAGCCAGCTGGGCCGACACCGGAACGATCGCTACCACCGAAGATCCATCAACGGTGACCAAAAGAGTCTTGAATAGCCGCTGCGGTATGACACCAACGGCCTCCGCGACCGCCTCTCCATAGGAGACATCGTTGCGGATGATCGCGTATTCATGAACACGGAACTCGACACCAGAGCCTTCGAGTACCTGGATAGCCCTCGTTCCCTTTGCCATGTGTGCAGTATGGCCGACCGGATGAGACATCATCCTTCGAGGACGCGGCAACAGCAATGTCGAACACTGCATGGACATCGAATCCAAACGTGCGGGAGGCGCTATTCCTCCGGATGGCTCCGTCGTCGCCGAATCCTGACCACGATCTTCCTCCAGGTCCGCCTGATCGTACGGAACAACCAGAACGTCAATGCGCCGGCGCTCACGGCAAGCGCGATGACAACGACAACGGTCACCACCGGATAGGTCAGGGCGAGTGCCATCAGACCGGCAACGGAGATGTCCTCGATCAGCGACAGCGAAATGTTAGAGACAGGTTCGGGAGACGTATTGACGGCCAGACGTGTCGAGGCCTTCGCCGCGTGCGCATTAAGAGCCAACCCGCCAGCGAGTACAGCACTAACGGCGGTGACGATCGAGGTTGCGTCACCCGCCAGCACTGCGCCGACGGCGGCGGCGCCGAGTGGTCTGACGACCGTGTGAACTGCATCCCAGCCGTTGTCGAGATAGGGGATCTTGTCCGCAACGAATTCCACTGCGAACAGGATGCCTGCCACAACCATGATGTCGGCCCGACCGAACACGTCTGACACATCGCCCCAACCGAGGCGGCTCGCGACGCCGAGGAGCAGCGTCACGAGATAGAGGTTGATCCCAGACGCCCACCCGGACCCGACCAGTATTCCGATACTTCCCATCAAGGAGGAGGGTAGCTAGCACCGCGTCGCCGAACAGGATCAGCAGTCAAGCGCCCGACGGCTGACGACAACATGGATGTTGGCGTGGCCCGCATATTCATGGGCCTTATCGAGCGATTCGGTGGCAAGTGTGAAAGTCGCCCAACCCACAACACGCATGGGGTGACTCGCAAGCGAGGGCATGGTGTTGTTGTTAGGACGCCAGCGCTCAATTGCACTCGCCATCTCGTCCCACCGTCCGTCAGGATCATCCCAGGATCCACCGAGAACGTCTTTGAGGACACAGGCGTTCGGCGCAAGAAGGGTTGCGAGCCCAGCGGGGCTTCCGTCGACGCCCGCAAGAACACCTATCTCCGACGCTCCGCCAATGACACCATCTTCGTTCCGATCTCCATAGCCTGGTCCGTTCGGGCCGACCACGAGGTTGGCAGCTACCTCAGCAGCTCCTTGAGCCTCTTCGATAGAGGTGGCACCGCGCCACTCCACGACCGCGGCATCGATCGCGTCGATACGCTCAGCGAGCAGCGCCGTTGCGGTGTCGATGCCCCCTGCCAGTGTGGATGGTTCGGTCGAAGCTGCGCTGGAACAGGATGCAACCACGATCATCGCAACCGCGATCCACGCGACCGTTCGGAGCCTGTTCATGCGTCGTGTCCCCTCCCGGTTGGTGTGCCACGGAACAGTAGGGACCGTCGTTAGACACTTGAGCGCCTCCGGCTCCACAGGTCGTCGACAGGGGATGCTGTCGACACCCGCCTCATCGCTAGGGTCGGCTCATGACGTCCCTGCGACAGCGCCGCGAACCGCCAGCTTTTCGGCTACTCGAGGTCAAACGAACCGAGGTTGTGTCACCGTACATGCAACGCGTCATCCTGGGTGGATCAGCGCTTGAAGGGTTCATGCTCGATGGGCCAGCGGCGAGTATCCGGGTACTTCTTCCAACCCAGGGAGAACTCGCCATACCCGTCTGGGCAGGAAACGAATTCCTGAACCGCGATGGAAGCCGACCCATCATCCGCACGCTGACACCACGTCGCCTCGTCGCACAGATGCAGGAACTCCATGTCGATGTTGTGCTCCATGAAGAAGGTGTTGCGTCGTCTTGGGCACGCTCAGCACAGAGTGGGAGCCCCGTTGCCATCTCGGGTCCCGGGCGGGCATACACGATCGATCCTGATGCGGACGCCTTCGTCCTTGTAGGCGATGAGAGCGCGATACCGGCGATCTGTCAGCTCCTCGAATATCTCCCGACCGTTCCCATCACCGTTCACATAGCGGCCAGACATGATGATGCGGTTGTCGATCTACACCGCGATGTCGCGAAAACATGGCACGTGACAAGCGATCGATCAACCGCTGACGAGCAGCTCATCGCTGCGATCAGCCGGATAGACCTTGGGTCGCACATGCGGTTCTGGGCAGCAGGCGAGGCTGCGACGATGCAGCGGATTCGCAAGTATCTCTTCGCCGAGCGATCGTTCCCCCGTTCACAGGCGGTTGTTCGTGGATACTGGAAAAGGGATCGTTGACGAACGACCACACAGGGGCTCTACGGACCGACACATTCCTGCCGCCAGATGGAGCATCGCAAAACAGCGTTCCACTAGGTGGAACGCTGTTGTTAGGATGCCGACCCAACAGGGAGCATACGATGGTGAACGACACGAAGGGACAGACGATCACGGCGGTCGAGAGGACGGCGGAGGTCCTCAAGGCCTTCGCACGCACGACAGGATCAACCCTCGGCGTAACCGAGATAGCACAGGAGCTCGACATCTCCAAAGCGGTAGTCCACCGCATCCTCAATTCCCTACGCGTCCAGGGGTTCATCGAGGTCGTCCCAACGTCACGCCGGTACACACTCGGTCCTTCCGCGTTGGCCGTGGGGCTCGCGTTCCTACGCAACGTTGATGTTCGAGAGCTTGCTCGGCCCGTCCTCCGCGAGCTATCCGACGCAACCTCAGAGACGGCAACCCTCTCGATCCGCTCCGGTTGGCAGCGCATGTACATCGACCAGGTAACACCAGCGCGAGAGGTAAAGATGACGGTCGACCTTGGACGCCCGTTTCCCCTCCACGCCGGGAGTTCGTCCAAGGTGCTGCTCGCCCACCTCTCTTCCGAAGAGATCGACACCTATATCTCCAGCGTGGGACTTCGCTCCCTCACCGATCTGACGATCACTGATTCCGAACACCTTCACGAGGAGCTAGCTGCGATTCGCGAAGCAGGCTTCGCTACCTCTTCAGGCGAGCGACAGTCAGGTGCCGCATCGGTTGCCGCACCGATCCTCGATCATGATGGTCATCCAATAGCGGCGATGAGCCTCTGTGGTCCTGCCGAGCGATTCCTTCCCGAAGCCGACGACGCCGCGAAGTCAGTGATGGCCGCATGCACCACACTCTCGCAGCAGATGGGGTATCGGGTCTAACCAGTTGGCCGCTTGAGATACCGACCGAGCGGCTCACCCACGACCGACCCACCAACCACGATCTGAGAACCGCGTAGAACAACGTGCTTCACTTTCCCTGTGAGTTCGTGCCCCTCGAGTGGGCTGTACCCTTGGGCCGATTCTGAGTCTTCCGCTCGCACCGTCCATGTCTCTTGTGTGTCGATAAGGGCAAGGTCTGCGTCGTAGCCGACCTCGATCGTCCCTTTCGATCTGAGCCCATAACGTTGCGCTGCATTCCACGACACGAGCTCTGCCACCCGATGGAACGGGATATCTCGCTTCTGGGCCTCACTAACCATTCCTGGCAGGATGAACTCGGTTCCTCCGAACCCGGACTTCGCCAACCAGACGTTGTCGCGATCACCCGGATCGATCTTGAATTCGTCGCTACAACACGCATGATCACTAATGACCCAGTCGATCGTTCCATCGGCAACAGCACTCCAGAGCGCCTCGACGTCCGATCGCGGACGCAGTGGCGGGTTGACTTTTCCATACAGACCGTTCGCGTGGTTGTAGTCCGTCATAAGATGACTGATAGTCACCTCTCTCCGAAAATTGACGTGAGGGAACGTTTCAGCCATGAGTCTCGCTGACTCGATGGCCTTCTCAGAACTCAGGTGGAGCAGATTGATGTTCGGGAAGTTCGTCTCATGTGCGAGATACGAAGCAACAGCGATGGCCAATCCCTCGGAATGAGGTGGCCGCGCCGCGTTATACGCGGCGAGCCCCGAGAGTTCACCCTCTTCTTCCACGATGCGGGTGTACGCCCGCATGATCTCGGCTGTCTCGCAGTGAAGCGACACCGAGATGTAGTCTGCGGCCTCAGGAAACCGATCCATCGCCGCACGAGCACCTCGCATGATGAACTCGAAGTGCGCGTAGTCGTAGCGTTCGTCGGGCGGTGTCATGAGGAAGGCGTTCTGATCGTCAGATCGACCGTGAAGCCCGTGGCTCCCATAGAACATGAATATCTTGTAGGAGGGGACACCGAAGCGCTCGATGAGCTCAGGGATCTCAGTGATGTGTTCCTTTGTCATCGGAGCGAGGTGATACCCGTAGTCGATGAAGGAGTTCCCTTCGCTGGTGGCAAGAACCTCCGGCATAAAGTCGGCGTACGGTCCGCCCTTGTTGAGGTAATACTTGCCTGTGCGCATGTAGCTGATCCCTGACGTCACACCACCGGTCGCCGCAGTTCTGCTCTCGGTGACGATGTCTTCGCTGAGGGGGTGATAGATACCGAAATGCATGTGAGCATCGACGACACCTGGGAAGGCGTGCAAGCCTGTGCCGTCGATAACCCGCGCACCACTGTCATCGAGGTTTACTCCGATCGCTGCAAACCTTCCATCTGTGATCCCGATGTCTGACACCTCGACTTCTGACTTATTCGGCCTCACAACGTGAACGTTCTTGACTACAAGATCGAACATGGCTACTCCTCGTCTCGATTGATCTCGATTGTTGGATTGTGGACTTGAGCGACATGACGACCGGCGAGATACCCGAGGCCGAGTGCCGAAAGCAGACCGTTTCCTGCCAGGTAGCCGGATGCACCGTGACCTGAGATCCCCGCAGCAGCGCCTCCCGCAGCGTAGACACCGTTGATCGGCGTGCCACCAGAAAGAACACGGGCATCCCCGTCGACGAGGAGTCCGCCTTGCGTGTGGAATAGAGCACCCGTCACCTTCACCGCTCCATATGGCGGAGTGAGAGGTTCGGTGGTGAATACTCTGCCGAACGAGTCGGGTGTGCTTTCGCAGGCAAGAGATGCCGCCGTTTTCAGTGTGGAACCGAGCGGTTCGGACTCGGCTCCGACGATGGATGCGAGACCCTCGACGGTGGCAGACCACCTGATGCCGCCCGCGTTGAGCAGGTCCCGGTAATCCTTGAAGACCGAACATGCCGCATTGATTCGTTCATCGAGAACGACCCATGCAAACCCCCCGGGCTGTTCGAGTACCGGTACTGCGTACTCGGAGTACCCGACGGTTTCATCTCCGAACCGCACGCCTTCCCGATTCACCAGAACGGCACCCTGCATGACAGCGGCCCATGTCATGATGACACCGTGCGGGATCGCGACTGACCCGTGGCCCTGGTAGGAATCCAGAAAAGCGACATCCGCGTTGATCTGTTCACCCAGGACGAGGGAATCGCCCTTGCTCTCACTGCCACCGTGATAGAGAGCGTGCTCGATCTCAGGCAGATGCTGCGACACCAGGTCTCCGTGAGCAGCAAACCCATTCGTTGCTATGACCACGCTGCGAGTGGTCACCGTTTCCCTCACATGGTCGGGGCCTTCGACCACACACGTGATGAACCCTGAACTCCGAATGTCAATCGATTCGAGTCGCATGGGATTCATGAGAGTGATCGTTGAGCGATGACCAACCGACTCCAGCATGTGGCGATGCATGGTGGCTCCGGAGCGATCAGGGACCGCGAGGCACCGGTCTACCGAATGTCCCGGATAGCGGAAGTCCGTAACAAGCTCGAAGGGCACATTCACGCTGTCGGCCATCCACTCGACGAGTTCTGGCGCGATATTCGTCAGGGCTCTAGCGATGACGGGATCAGCCTGCCCCTTCGTCTTGGACATGATGTCGGCGTAGAACTGCTGTGGAGAATCTTCGATACCGGCAGCACTTTGCCACCGGCTTCCGGCAGCAGGGACCATCGACGTGCTCATCGCCGTGTTCGAGCTCGAACGAAACGAAGGGCTGGTTTCGACAACAACTACATCGAGGTCGCTGTCTGAGGCTGAAAGGGCTGCTGCCAGCCCGGCGGCACCGGCGCCAGCAACAAGCACGTCTATCGAGGCACTTGTCACGTTCGCCTCCCGACGACAAGATCTGCCCCGACACCGATGAGCCCGAGAGCCAGTGCAGTCGGGTCAACCAGTGGAGGGCCATCGGCGCTTCGGACCTCGACGGCGGAACAACCGTTGATCACGACATCTACGTTTTGCAGTTCTACTGCACCGACCTGTTCTGTGACCGTTCTGTTCCAGAGTTGTGTGTCGGCGATGTCCTCCAACGACAGGTTGAGTACATGCACATCTGCGAGGTGGGAGGACCACCCGAATGCGTGAATCCGTTCGGCGAGTTCGTTGGCGATCGCAGAATTTCGGGCAACCGCGGCCATCCTGAGGTTGAGCGAACCGAGATAGTTCGCTACAAGGTGGGTGATGCCGATCACGGGCACCGATACAGATTCCCGGAGACGCTCTAGTGCCGGATCGAGAACACAGTCGAGGAGTATCCCGTCGTAGCGAGATACATCCGTCTGTATCGCCTCCTCGAACACACGATCCTCCGATTCTCGAACCTCGACGTGCGTCTCAAGGCGAGACGGGCCCTTGGAAAGGTTGTCGAGGTGCACAGACACATTCCAAGGCGCGATCGCGTCGTATCGAACCTGTCGCCGCGCTAGTTCACGCTCAGGGAGCACAATGGGAGTGATGGCACGAAGGTTCATTTCATATATCCACGAGTGTGTCGACGAGATCTGCAGCCGGCCCTACGTCGAGCGCTCGAACAGCTTGTTCCAGCTCAACACCCCGGCTAGCCCCAATGAGTCCAGCGATCTTCCGCCGGAGTTCCGTCCATCCCAGTGGTTCGTTCGCGGAGTCGCCCACCGGTTGCTCAACGCTGGCTGACATCTCAACGCCATTCTTGAATATTATGTTCACCCGCGCTCCTCGCCTTTCTGGCAACCGGCGGTCAAATTCGTCGGTCGCGACCACGGTCACCGATGCTGCCAACCTCCCGATGGATGGATCGGACCGGTGATCGCTGTCGCTTGAGGAAGGACCAAAACGACCCTCCGCCAACACCACGGCAACGACGTACGGGACAGAGAACAACGCAGAAAGACGGGTCGGCCAGCTCGTCCGGTTCAGTGCAGCAGCCATTGAATACGTTTCGACGCGCACCGACTCGATGTCATCGATACGACACTCTGGGCCATCGAGCAGCAGGAGTGTCGCATCCACAGCTGCGTGTGTATACGCGCACGACGCATGGCGCTTGAAGTACCCGTGCATGATCTCGAATCGCTCCTCGAAGGGGACGGCGATTGGTCCTACGTCGAAGACGCCTATCAGCTCACCGAAGGTGCGCGCCGCTGTTCCGTGTATCTCGCCCAGCCCTGTTGCTGCCAATCTTCCGGCGGCGATCCCGTTGTTGTTCGACGCACCAACCCAGAGGTTTCTCACGGGATGGCCGCCAAGCGCCGATTCGAAGTGCGGAGCCAGGGTTAGGCCGCTGGCTGCATCGATCGCTGCGCCGATCGCTTCTGGGCCGAGATCAAGGAGGTGGGCTGTGAGGGCTGCCGCACCGGTCGAACCCCATGTTCCGTGCGGGTGAACTCCTTCGGCGAGCCGGGTAGCTCGTCCGAAGCGAGCAGCAACCTCATAACCGACAAGAATCGCTGTCAGCCAGGAGGTACCCGACTGACCGTTCCCGAGGGCAAGGGCTGCGGGAATAGTGTGGGCACCAGGATGCCCGCGGGCGAATTTGCTGCCCTCGTCCAATTCAAGAGCACACAGTGCTGCACCGTTGACCCAGCACGAAGCCTCGACCGTCGCCCGTCTGCCAACTCCAACGAGGGGAGCGTTGCCGGGCTCGTTGTACTGTGAGGCGAACGATCGCATTTCGACACTCTCCGCTCCCGCGATCAGCACACCGAGAGTGTCAAAGAGCACCATTCGGGTTCGATCCTGCACGGGTTCGGGAACGTCCTCCCACGCCAACGAGGAGCATTCGTCAGCAATCACCCGGACTGCACGTGCTACCTCTCTATCCACGTCTCAGCCTCGCGATCGGGTCAGAGGCCAAGATACGCCGTTCGCACGCGGTCGTCACCGAGCAATTCGTCCCCCGTTCCGTGAAGAACCACGCGACCGTTCTCGAGTACGTAGCCGCGGTCGGACAGCTGAAGCGCATGGACCGCGTTCTGCTCGACCAGCATGACCGTCACACCCCGTGCACCAATATCACGAATGACACCGAAAATGTCGGCTACCAGCTTCGGTGCGAGACCAAGAGATGGTTCGTCGAGCATGAGCAGGCGAGGCTTCGTCATCAATGATCGCCCGATCGCAACCATCTGCTGCTCTCCGCCGCTGAGCGTTCCCGCCGCTTGGGTGGCACGTTCACCAAGACGCGGAAACAGCTCGAACACCTCGCTGAGCGACTCATCGATCTGTGAACGGCCACGGCGATACGCACCAAGTCTGAGATTCTCGGTAACCGACATGTCAGCGAACAGTTTTCGGCCTTCGGGTACCTGTACTACGCCGTCGGCGACGATCTGAGACGATCGTTGAGAGGTAATGTCGCT
>JAMBLJ010000224.1 GCA_023336815.1 Actinomycetes bacterium | reverse complement strand
GTCCGGTGTGCCGGTGGCTATGACGTCGCCCGGTTCGAGCGTGATGAAGCGAGCGATGTAGGAAATAATGTCGGCAATCCCGAAGATCATGTGCCTCGTGTTGCCGTCCTGGAGCCTCACCGTCTCGCCGGAGCGATCAGTCACGTCAATCCCGATCGCATGGTCCTGTGGATCCCCGAACTCGTCCGGAGTAACAATCCACGGACCGATCGGAAAGAAGGTGTCGAACGACTTGCCCCGAACCCATTGGCCGTCAGCGAACTGCGCGTCGCGGGCCGAGAAGTCGTTGCAACAGGAGTACCCGAATACGTGCTTCATAGGATCTTCGAGTTCACCTGATGCGGTAGTTCCGATCACCACGGCGAGTTCTGCTTCGTAGTCGGCCTGTGAGGAGTCAGCCGCTGCCCATCGAACTGGCTCGTTCGGGCCAACGATGGCAGTCGCTGGCTTGGAGAAGAGAAGTGGTGCTGAGGGCAGGTCCATCTCCGATTCGTCGGCGTGCTCGGCGTAGTTCAGACCCACAGCGATGATCTTGCCTGGTCGCACGACCGGTGCGAGCAACGTTGCTGCGGATAGAGGAATGTGTACACCATCGGCGGCCAGATCTGTTCCATCGATGATCGCATCGATCGCCACGTCGGCTCTCGGAAGGCGCGACTCCGACGCGATCAGGACGACGCTATCACTTTCGATACGCGCAAGATGAACTCGGCCCTCATGGCGTATTCGAGCAATTCTCATGGGAAACGAACTCCGATCGTTCCATTGGAAGTGACTGAGCGCGGCATCAGTCGACTAGCCGAATGCCGGTGATGCCACCATCCAGGATCAGCTCCTGACCTGTGGTGTAGGTCGACGGTGCAGCGAGATAGATGACAGCTGCAGCCACCTCGTCAGCTCCTACGAGACGGCCAAGTGGTTGGCGAGTCTCCAGACGAGCAAGCGTCGCCGCGGGATTCTCGCTTTCTTCGATGAGACGTCGGACCCAGGGCCCATCCACCGTCCCAGGATTGACACAGTTGACTCGGATTCCCCGTCTCGCCTCATCGGCTGCCATGGACTTTGTAAGGGCCAGGACGGCGCCCTTGGAAGCTGTATAGACGGCGCGTTCGACAAGGCCGACATCAGCTGCGACCGAGCAGGTATTGACAATGGCGCCCGAGCGAGCGTCGCGCATATAGGTGAGCACCGCCCCGCTGAGAAACGCGAGGCCGAATACGTTGACCGCGAACACCCGCTCCCAGTCATCTTCGGGCGCATCGACCACGTCTCCGACCGCGCCAACACCAGCGTTGTTGCACAGCACGTCAAGATGGCCGTGCTCGTCGTAGATCCGGCGAGCGGTGGCACGACATGCCTCTGCATCACGAATGTCGAAGCCCCACTCGATGTCGAGGCCGATCACGGTATCGCCGATGTTCTCAAAGGCTTCGACGAGGGCAGTACCAATGCCGCCAGCCGCGCCGGTCACAACGACGACTCGGGGAGTCTCTGGTGTGGACATCACACATGTCAGGTTAGCAACCATGATGCTTCCCCAAGATCCGCGTCCTCGGCGTGAGATGTGACGTACACCATCTGCAACCATCTGCATGGGTGGGCAAGCCGGTACGATGACAGGCCTAATGCCTGAGTTCGAAGCACAAACCAACGACAGTGACACCAGAACGGCTGCGATCATCACCGGTGCGGGAGGTGGATTGGGACGCGCTGTTGCCCTCCGTCTCGCCGCCGACGGGTTCTCTGTCGCCAGTCTTGATGTGGATGACCAGGCCGGGGCCGAAACCTGCCGCCTCGTGAGACAACGTGGCGGGATCGCGCAGAACTACGTTGCTGATCTCCGCGACGAGGCGGCTATTGAGCGCAGCATTCGTCAGGTCGAGGATGAATTGGGCTCGGTTGGAGCGCTTGTCAACAACGCTGCAGTATTCCCGTCCGGGCCGTTCCTCGATTCGACCATCGACGAGTACGACGACGTCGTGGCCATCAACCAGCGGGCGTACTTCATTGTTGCCCAGATCGTGGCACGAGGCATGCGTGACCGCGGTGGCGGCGCCATTGTCAACATGGGCTCAATCACCCAACACGGTGGTTGGGGCGATATGGCTTCCTACGTCGTCACGAAGGGTGCCGCCGCGGCACTCACGAGAGCGTTGGCGACCGAACTCGGCTTCTACGATATCAGAGTGAATTGTGTGGCACCTGGAGCGTTCCCCACACGTGCCGAGAAGATGAATCCCGACGCAGAGGCATACGAGAAACGCATCATCGAGTCGCAGGCGTTGAAGCGCAGGGGAAGGTTCGATGAGCTGGCAGCCGCAGTCTCCTTCCTTCTCAGCGATGACGCGTCGTTCATCACGGGTCAAACTCTAAATGTCGACGGTGGCTGGATCATGTCCTAACGCCAGCGAATGGGTGGCGTAGATGTCGGTTGATTGGTACATCGGGTATCACGAAAGTTCGCAATGTGCACTGCGTCACTATCCTGCGGCGGTGACGAGCCTTGGCATTTCAGGCGCCTCGGAGTTCGGTCCGCGTTGGATTTCGATGGTGGCAGGAATTTTCGTTTCGCTCTCGATGTTCATCTCGGCTTGTTCCCAATCCGGTGCTCCGTACATTCTCGATGATTGCGAGAGAGAACTTCCTGAGGGCAAGTCAGTTGCTCGAATATGGGATGAAGCTCTTCTCAATGCTATTCGTCGTGACTTCCCAGCTCCCACGGTCCATGCACGCAACCTGTTTCACACATCCGCCGCCATGTGGGATGCCTGGGCAGCGTATGATCCGTCTGCCGCCGGCTACTTCGTCACCGAGAAGCACGATGTCGACGACGTTGTATCTTCGCGTGAGGCGGCCATCAGCTTCGCCGCCTACCGGCTGCTTCTTCATCGCTATTCGATCGCTACCGGACTCGAGGCAACGTTCGCTGAGCTTTCAGAGACGATGGAGAGCCTCTGCTACAGGATCGACTACGTCGCGACTGATGGCGACTCGCCCGCAGCACTTGGCAACCGGATTGCAGCGTCGATCATCGAGGCCACGATGGACGACGGATCCCTCGAATCGGCGAGATACGTCGATGATGACTATCGACCGATAAACGACCCAATGGTGGTTTCGGAGCCTGGGACGACGATGCGGGATCCGAACCGTTGGCAGCCTCTGGCGCTTGATCGACAGATCACTCAGAACGGTGTTCTTGTCCCTGAGGGGGTACAGACGTATGTTGGGCCCAATTGGGGATATGTGGAAGGATTCGCTATTCCCGAGTCGGATAGTGGCCTGCCCATCGATCCGGGCCCTCCTCCCTACCTGAATGACCCGATCTCCGACGCGGAATTCAAGGCTGCTGCAATCGATGTGGTCCGATACAGCGCTCTCCTTGATCCCGAGGCAACAGCTCGAATCGACATTGGGCCGAGCAGCAGAGGGAACAGTCCTGTAGGCACCGATTCCGGCGTCGGCCACTCTGTCAATCCCGCCACAGGAGCACCATATGCGCCCAACGTCGCACTTCACGCTGATTATGGCCGAGTGATCGCAGAATTCTGGGCGGACGGGCCTGACTCGGAAACACCCCCGGGTCACTGGAACACGTTGGCGAACGAAGTGTCGGACAGTTCCGACATCTCTCTCCGTATCGGCGGAACCGGCCCAGAGTTGGACCGCCTCGAATGGGATGTCAAACTGTACTTGGCGCTCAATGGGGCTCTCCATGATGCGGCGATAGGGGCTTGGGGAGCGAAGGCTGACTATGACTATGTGCGACCCATCTCGATGGTCCGCTACATGGGTGGTCTTGGGCAATCAACGGACTCGGATGCTCCCGGCTTCGATCCCGATGGACTTCCACTTGACCCAGGGGTTGTGGAGCTCATCTCTGCTGAGTCGTCTGCTCCGGGGCAGCGACATGCACATCTCGCCGCCCATGTTGGCGAGATTGCGGTGCGCTCCTGGCGAGGCAATCCCGATGATCCATCGTCCGAGGAGAGTGGTGTTGGATGGATCAGAGCCGTCGAATGGGTCCCATATCAGCGCCCAACGTTTGTGACCCCTGCTTTCGCCGCGTATGTGTCGGGGCACAGCGCCTTCAGCAGAGCAGGTGCAGAGGTGCTCACAGCCATCACCGCCGACGAGTATTTCCCGGGTGGGATCCTTGAGTGGAACGTCGCAGCGCGCTCCCTGTTGCACGAGAACGGGCCCGCTGAGGATGTCACACTTCAGTGGGCGACGTACTACGACGCCGCCGATGAAGCGGGAATCTCGCGCCTTTACGGTGGGATCCACGTTGCAGCCGATGACTTCCGCGGACGGATCATGGGCTCTGTGATCGGGAAGCAGGCCTGGGCAGTAGCAGTCAGGTATTTCGACGGTGCCGCCACCGGATGACCATCCTGGCTCGGATGGCATCGATGGAAAATATTGTGGTTGTGGAGGAAACCGACCTAGCATTCCCGAACTGGCCGGTCCGGCCCCCCCCCAACTTCGCGAACTCGCGTGCTCGGAACGTCGGATTGGTTCTATGAAATGAATCGCAAGGAAGGACATCTCTTGAAGAGACGAACCATGTGGCTGGCAATGATGCTGGCTCTGGTGCTTGTAGTTGCAGCATGTAGCAGTGACAGCGACGACGACACCACAACCACCGCCGCAAGCGGTGAGACGACAGAGACGACAGTGGCGGCAGCAACGGAAACAACGGTGGCTGCTGCAACAGAGACCACGGTGGCATCAGATATGGAAGCAGGCCCGATCTGGGTGCTGCTTCCTGATAGCGCGACCTCCCCTCGCTGGGAGACTGATGATCGCCGCTTCTTCGAAGAAGCGTTCACGGAGGCTGGGATCGAATTCTCGGTCGTCAATGCCGAGGGCGATGCGCAAACCCAGCAGGCTCAGGCAGAACAGGCGATTAACGCTGGCGCGAGTGTCATCGTGTTGACAAGCCTCGATACCGGATCCGGCGCGGCCATCATCGACCTTGCAAAGGCCGAGGGCGTTGCAGTGATTGAGTATGACCGCTTCAACACCGGCTCGTCCGGTGGTGCTGTGTACGTCAGCTTCGACAACGTTGCCGTTGGCGCGACTATGGCAGAAGTACTCACACCTGACATCGATGCGATTGGTGACGCCCGAGTGGTGATGCTCAACGGTGGCGAAGAGGACAACAACGCATTCCTGTTCCGCGATGGCTACTTCCTGACCGTTGAGGAGAAGGTCGCTGCAGGCGACTGGACTCTCGTTGACGATCAGTTCGTACCGGGCTGGGGCGGTGGCGGCGAAGGCGTCGGCATCATGGACGGGATTCTCGTTGCCTCGGACAATGGCGTCGACGCGGTGTTCGCTGCGAACGACAACCTTGCTCAGCAGGCGATCACTTCGCTTCTCTCGGCAGGACTCGATCCAACGACCATTCCGATCAGTGGCCAGGACGCATCGGTCGCAGGATTCCAGAACATCGTGCTTGGTCTTCAGACCATGACCGTCTACAAGCCGATTGAGGCTGAAGCGAAGATCGCGGCCGCGGCCGCCCTTAACCTGCGTGACGGTGGCGATGGATCCACCGGCGTTTCGGTACCAGGCTTCGAATTCACGATTATCGGCATCGACTCTGCGACTGGCAAGCCAGCAGCACTCGGTGGCGACGGCATCGTGCCCTACGTTGCACTCGTGCCGATCGGAGTGACAGTGGACAACATCACAGACACAGTGATCGCAGACGGGTTCCGTACCGTTGAGGAGATCTGTGTTGGCGATGCCGCTGAGACAGCTTGGTGTGCAGACAACTCCTGAGCTTGAGTTGAGCTAAGTTGTTCGAACACAACAACTGATTGTGGGGGCGCCCGAATGGGCGCCCCCACGCCTATCGCCCCAGAATCGACAAGGGAGCATTGTCAGGATGTCTGAAACGCCACTACTGGAATGCATCGGTGTCACCAAGTCGTTTGCCCAGGTCCACGCCCTTGTGAACGTCGACTTTGATGTTCGTCGCGGCGAGGTGATGGCTCTGGTCGGCGACAACGGCGCAGGAAAATCGACCTTGATCAAGTGCATTGCAGGCATCTACCAATTCGACGAGGGTGAGATCCGTTTCGAGGACGAAACCGTCAATATTCATGGCCCGCGTGACTCCGCGGAATTGGGAATCGAGGTCGTGTATCAGGACCTCGCCCTGGCAGACAATCTGGATGTGGTGTCGAACATGTTTCTTGGTCGGGAGGTCACCAAAGGTGGCTACATGCTCGACGAGCCCACCATGGAGGGCGCCGCCAGGGAAACACTCGACAGTCTCTCCGTAACGACGCTTCAGTCTGTTCGGCAGGCCGTCGGTGGCCTCTCGGGGGGTCAGCGGCAAGCCGTAGCCGTTGCCAAGTCTGTCATGTGGAATTCGAAGCTGGTCATTCTCGACGAGCCGACGGCGGCTCTTGGTGTGGCTCAGACCGAACAGGTTCTGGCGCTTGTGAGCCGTCTTGCGGAACGGGATCTGGGCGTGGTGATCATCTCACACAATCTCCACGATGTTTTCCAGGTCGCAGATCGAATCACCGTTCTTCGCCTCGGCCAAGCAGTGGCTGTTCTCGACCGGAGAGAAACCACCCAGCAGGAGGTCGTCCATGCCATCACAGCTGGAACGGTCGACTCTGTACCAGGGATGCAAGCGACGTCGCCGGAGGTTGCAGAATGACCGAGAACGATCCACAGGTAGACATGGACCATCCGTACATTCCTGCCGCCACGCCCGGAACTGACGCCGCCCAGGACCAGAGTCTGCGCGATTACTTCCGCTTGTGGGGCGAGCGACTTCGCGCAGGCGAGTTGGGAGCTCTTCCCATCGGAGTCGGGCTTCTGATCATTCTCGTTACCTTCGGCATCCTTGACAGCAACTTCTACTCCTCCCGAAACTTCACCAATCTTCTGCTCCAAATGGTGGTTTTTGCCACGATCGCCATCGGCACCGTTTTTGTGCTCCTCATCGCCGAGATCGACCTCTCCGTCGCGTTTGTGAGTGCCGTTGCGGGCGTTGTCATGACGATTCTGTTGCGCCCTGGTGACCCGGGATGGCCATGGTGGGCAGCGGCAGGTGTGGCGATTCTCATCACCGTGATCATCGGTTGGGTCCAAGGGATGCTTGTGGCCAAGACAGGAGTGCCATCGTTCGTTGTGACGCTTGCAGGTCTCCTGGTGTTTTCGGGAGTTGTCCTCGTCCTGACGACATCGGTAACCAAGGTCGGGACCATCCGCATCGAGGATGATTTTGTCGTGGGCATCGCCAATGCATTTCTATCTGTCACTGCGGGCTGGATTCTCGCCGCCATAGTGATATTTGGGTACCTCGGCACCAATGCGCTGACCAAGTTCAATCGTCAGAGACGAGGGCTGCCTTCCAAGCCGATAGCCCTTATTGCTCTCCAGACGATTGGTCTCGCGATTGTCACGATAAGTGTTGTGTGGTACGCCAACACAGATCGCGGCGTTCCGCGAGGGACCGTGATCCTCATCGTATTGCTCGTGGCCTGGTCGTTCGTTGCATCCAGACTTCGGTTCGGTAGGCACGTCTACGCCATCGGAGGAAACCCAGAGGCCGCGCGCCGTGCCGGCATCAATGTCGACAGGGTCCGCGTGCTGGTCTTCATGATCAGTGGCTTCATGGCAGGCATAGGAGGCATCATGCTTGCGTCACGGTTGAGATCCGTGTCAACCGCGCAGGGTGGTGGCAATCTGCTGCTCCTTGTTATCGCATCTGCCGTCATTGGTGGAACCAGCCTGTTCGGTGGCCAAGGACGTGTGATCTCGGCTCTCCTCGGTGCGCTGGTGATCGCGTCCATTACGAATGGCATGGACCTGCTCGGTCTCGCCTCAGGAAATAAGTTCATCATCACCGGCCTTGTCCTGCTGGGCGCTGTGTTGATCGATGCGTGGTCCAAGAAGCGCCGGGCGGCCGTGGGTGTCGGTTAGCTGGGTGAGAGTCCCCTTTCGTTCGTCCGTACTGTGGCTTCCGATACTTCTCCTGGCCTTTTCAGCCTGCACTGGGGCTGATGACGATGCAGCAGCCGTGGACGAAGGTCCGCCTGCCCTCGTCGATGTCGCCACCGACGTTGGCCTCGATTTTCGCCACGGCGCCTTCAGGTGGGCAACGTCACCTGACCCTGCTGCGATGATGGGCGGAGGCCTGTGCTGGCTGGACTACGACAGCGACGGCTGGATGGATCTCTTCGTGGTCAATTCTTTCTCTGAGGACGAGGTCAGCCGTTGGAAGGACAGCGGGGGTTTGCCGACATCTGCCTTGTTTCGCAATAACGAGGGCGTCTTTGAGGATGTCACCGAGGAAGCGGGTGCTGGTCTACCTGTGCGGGGTACCGGTTGCGTCGCCGCGGACTTCGACCTCGACGGTGCTGTTGACCTGTACGTCACAACAGAGCGAACGAATGCCCTCCTATGGAACACAGGCGATGGCGGATTCGATGAGGGGGCCACCGATGCCGGTGTCGCCGCACACGGCTGGCACAGCGGCGCAGCTGTCGGCGACTTGAACGGAGACGGTTGGCCGGATCTGGTTGTCGCGGGATACGCCGACACGAACTACACAAACCCTGATGCCACAGAAGGCTTCCCCGACACGTTTCTCGGCGTAAGGGATCTGCTGTTTCTGAGCAACGGTCCGGATGATGATGGCCTGGTAACGTTCCGCGAGGCTGGTTCGGACGCCGGTTTGGAGGCGAGAACCGAAAAGGGTGGTTACGAGTACGGCCTCGGTGCTGTGGTCTTCGATGTTGATCGTGATGGCGACCTCGATGTGTATATCGCCAATGACACGAACCCAAATCGGCTGTACAAGAATGTTCCATGGCCAGGTGGCATGGCAGCCGATCCGCTGGGTTTGGGGTTTCGGTTTGAGGACGTCTCAACAGCTGCTGGAGTTGACCAGGACAAGGCCGGCATGGGTATCGCGGCAGGCGACTACGACCGCAACGGTCTTCCAGATTTCTTCGTCACCAACGCTCGACTCCAGGGACATGGCGCGTTTCGTGATGTATCGACCGATGAAGTGTCGCCCATGTATGTTGACGATTCGACCATCTTTGGCAGTTTCGCGACGTACACAGGCTGGGGAGTCTCATGGATGGACATAGACCTCGACGCCGACCTCGATCTGTTCGTGGCGAACGGTGGCATACCGCTCACGGACCTCGAAGAGGACAGGAGACCCTTGCAGGTATTCGTCAACGTCTCGGGCGACGGTGCTCAGTTCGAGGAATCGGGCCGAGCTCTTGGACTGGATGCTGTCGGGCCAATGCATGGTCGCGGAAGCGCATCTGCCGACTACGACAATGATGGAGACCTCGACATTGCGGTGAACGCGGTCAGCGGTCAGCTGGTGCTGCTGGAGAACCGCGGCATGGTCGGAAACTGGCTTGAGGTTGCCCTGGACGGGTTCCACCCCGGAGCTGTGGTCACAGTGACACTGCCTGATGGTCGTGAGCTTGTGCGCGACGTGCTTGCGGGGAGCAGCTACCTGTCGTCTGAGGACCCGCGCGCACACTTCGGTCTTGGCGCAGCAACAGAGGTGAACGAGGTCGTTGTCGTGTGGCCAGGAGGAGAGGAAACCTCGCTCAGCGGTGTAGCCATCAACAGGCTCATCACGGTGAAGCCACCCTCACGCTGACAGGCGTAAGGCACTATCCCCCAGCCTTCTAGAGTCGGATTCATACAAAAGGAGCTTCATGGATTCGAATCCTGTGGTCGAGATGATGGGTAGGCCTCTGCGGCTTGCGGTGATAGGTGGCGGCCCGGGGAGTTTCATTGGTGGGATGCACAGGGCTGCGGCAGCGATGGATGGTCGCTACGAGATCGTGGCCGGCGTGGTGTCCTCTGATCCCGACCGTTCGCGCAAAGCAGCTGTCGACATGGGCATTGAGGCGGAACGTGCGTACAGCGATGCAATGGAGATGCTCGATGCAGAGAGTGCTCGGTCCGACGGAGCGGACGTTGTTGCGATCATGACACCGAACGACAGTCACCATGCATACGCGGCCGCTGCTCTTGATCGTGGCTTCGACGTCATCTGTGACAAGCCGATGACAAACACTCTCGACGAAGCTTTGGACCTCGTGCGCAGGGTCCAGTCGAGCGGACTCATATTCTGCCTGACCCACAACTACACAGGCTATCCAATGGTTCGCCAAGCACGGGCCATGGTGAAATCCGGAGAACTCGGCGAGATTCGATTGGTGCAGGTCGACTACGTGCAGGGGAACAAGGCCGATGAACAGGACCCAGATCCTTCGGATGGCTTGCCGTGGCGGTTCGACCCTGCCAGGGGTGGGCCGTCATTGGTGATGGGAGACATCGGTACCCACGCACACAATCTCATGCGGTTCATCACGGACCTCGAGGTGGCCGAGGCCGCTGCCGACATCGGCCATGTTGCACCCGGACGCATTGTCGACGATTTTGGAGGAGCACTACTGCGCTTCGAGAATGGTGCCCGCGGCTCGTTTTGGGTGACACAAGCGGCGGCGGGTGTGGAGAACTCACTCTGGATCAGGGTGTCGGGGACACGCGGATCCGTTGAGTGGCGACAGGAATTCCCCACCCAGCTCATCTTCAGGCCGCTCGAAGGACCCGTACGGATTTACACCCCGAACGGTCCAGGCATACTTCCCGCGGCCGCTCGAGCCAGCAGGATCGTGGCCGGTCATCCGGAGGGATTCCAGGAAGCCTTTGCAAACGTGTACTCGGATGCTGCTGAGGCAATTGCGGCTCGACGATCTGATGGTCAGGCCAATCCGATGGCCATGACTTTTCCGACCGAAATCGATGGAGCGATCGGAGTGAAGTTCGTGGACGCCGTCGTGGAATCAAGCGCTGCAAACGGAGTATGGACCAATGCCGAACTGCTGACGGAGGAGGGGACTTGATGTCTGAGTATCGCGAGATAGGACTGGCACAGGCTCGGATTATCGTTGATGCCGTCGCCGATGAGCTTGTTGCTCGCAATGGTGGCGCAGCTGTGGCGGTCGTCGACCCACACGGAGAACTCGTGGCATTCCTTCGGAGTGACGGATGCCCTCTCGCATCGATCAACAATGCAATCAACAAGGCGTTCACTGCCGCCAGGGAGGGTGTCCCGTCTCGGGTCGTCGGAGAGCGGTCGCGAGAGGAAGGATTTCCGCTGTCGAACTACGGTGACGCCCGGTACATCGGCTGGGGAGGCGGATTCCCCGTTGTTGTCGACGGAAGCATCATTGGCGCGGTTGGAGTGAGTGGGCTACCAGAAGAGGTTGACATGGAACTGGCGCAACAGGGGATAGCCCGGCTTTTGGACACGATGTGAGCGCCGAACACGACCTCGTGCGGTTCGGTGTTCTTGGTGCCGCGAATATCGGTAGAAAGGTGATCCCTGGGATCAATGGCAGTGCCATGTGCCGTGTCGATTCGGTGGCATCGAGGGATCTTGCTAGGGCTGAGGCATACGCAGACGAGCTCTCCATACCGCGCGCATACGGAACCTACGAGGCGCTGCTCGCGGACCCGGAGATCGACGCGGTGTACATTCCGCTCCCCAACCACATACATGCCGAATGGTCCATTGCTGCCGTCCGTGCGGGAAAGCATGTTCTGTGTGAGAAGCCACTCGCAATGAATGCTGTGGAGGCCGAGTCGGTCATGCGGGCGGCTACTGAGGCCGACCGCTACGTCGTTGAAGCCTTCATGTACCGGCTTCACCCGAGCTGGGTACGCGTCAAGGAGCTTGTAGATTCGGGCCGAATCGGAGAGCTTTCGAACGTGCAGAGTTTCTTCTCCTACTTCAACGATGACGCTGACAACATCAGAAATCAGGTGGAGGCTGGGGGAGGGGCGTTGTATGACATCGGCTGCTACTGCATCAACCTCTCAAGGTTCCTGTTCGCCTCAGAACCTGTCGTTGACAGTGCAACGATCCAGCGTGATGAGTCCGGCACTGACGTCGTGACATCTGCGATTCTGTCCTTCGGCAGCGGTACCGCAACGTTCACCTGCTCAACCCGTCTCGAGGACGACCAGCGCGTCCACATCTATGGTTCGAAAGGTCGGATCTCGATCGAGATCC
>JAMBLJ010000223.1 GCA_023336815.1 Actinomycetes bacterium | reverse complement strand
GCCAAGGACGTTACTCGAAGTGGTGGACCGCTTGTGTTCTCGAAACCTGCTGTTGAGCTTCTCGGTGCGGGCATTCCGCAGTACGCACCAACAGGAATGCTCATCACCGTGCCGTTCTTTGCGATCTGGACCGGTGTGACGCTGTACACGGCAGCGTTCATCGCCGAGATCGTACGTGGGGGCATCCTGGCCGTTCCCAAGGGTCAGACCGAAGCTGCTCAGGCCGTCGGTTTCCGGCGTGGCCAGTACCTCCGATTTATCATCCTCCCCCAGGCTTTCCGCATCATCCTCCCGCCGATGGGCAACCAGTATCTCAACCTGATGAAGAACACCTCGCTTGGTCTTGCAGTCGCCTTCGCTGACATCGTCGCCGTCGGATTCACCATCATCAACCAGACGGGGCAGTCGTTACCCGTGGTCATCGTGTGGATGGCCTTCTTTGTGACGATGAGCCTTTTGATATCGGCGATCGTCAACTATTACAACCGCAAATTGCAACTGGTGGCACGCTGATATGTCCGACATGATGACCGCCCCAGAACTTGAGATCGCACCGGAGCCACCCCCAAAGGGTCCCCGAATCTGGATGAAGGACAACCTCTTCTCCACCCCAGCGAGCATCGTGATGACGATCGTTTCGCTCGTCGTCGTCGTACTCGCCTACCGCGGACTCCTCGCATTCGTCTTCGACCCGCTTGGTCGTTGGGATGCTGTGACCTTCAACATGAAGCTGCTCATGGTCCAGGCGTACCCGGCGGACGTCCTTTGGCGTGTGTGGGGTTCCGTTGGTTTCATCTTCTCTATGGCCGCGGCATCGTTTGCGATGTGGAAGATCGGCGGTATGGCCGAGCCGCGGAACGTTGGCAAGGGATTCATGGGTGCAGGTGGAGGCATCGTGCTTGGCGGCGTGCTTGCGCCTATCTCGACAACTGGCCGTCTGACCTGGATCGTTGTCGGCATAGTTCTGCTTGCGATCGGGTGGGCACTCAGAACGCTGACGGGTGAGCGGGCAAAGGAACCCATCGTCCCTGTCATGGGGCTCGTTGGGATCGGTTTCGTCGTCATCACTGCATTGATCTGGACGATCGAGCTCCCGTGGCCATCGAGGGACGCAGAGGGCAATCAGATGATCATCCAGCAGGGTATCGCAACAACAACGACGATTCCCTGGACGTTGATCTTTGCGATATCCGCCATCGTCTACGTGATGTTCAAGCTGATCGCCAATAGTTCGAAGGGTGCAGCGATTCGGGGAACGTTGGCGGTTCTGTGGGCACTGAGCTTTCCTGTGCTTCTGCTGATCGTGTTGCGAGATCCCGGTCTCGACTGGTCGAAGGCGGTCTCGTTCTACATCCCCGTCATTATCGGCTTCTCTCTGGTCGGCTGGCTGATCCTGGCGTTCGTGTCCCGTCCCAAGGTGGGCGAACTCGGTCGGGTCATCGGTGCGGTACTGCTGGTCATCGGTGTTGGGTCTTTCGCTATCTCGATGCCGTTCGTGATCCGGTTCCTCCTCCTGTTCCTCGCCGTTGCCGCGCTTGCCGCGCCGACCTTTGGCGGCGAGGGGGCTGCGAACCGCAAGTACCTCATGGGTTGGATCGGTGTCGTCGTCTTGACGTCGATCGGTGCGTTCGTGATCGCGTCGGAGTCCTTGATCGAGGTCCCAGGCTCTTTCTTCCTTGGTGGACTCTCTCTCACCATCGTTCTGGCGTTCACATCTATCGTGCTGTCGTTCCCGCTCGGCATCCTTCTTGCCCTCGGTCGAACCTCGACGATGCCGATCTTCCGGCTCATGTCGACCGCCTACATCGAGCTTGTACGTGGTGTGCCCCTCATCACGTGGCTGCTCGTTGCGTTCCTCATGCTCCCGGTTGCCCTGCCAAACGGGATCGAGATCGGTGGCGTGATGCGAGCGATCGGCGCCATGACCTTCTTCAACGCGGCCTATCTGGCAGAGAACGTGCGTGGTGGGCTGCAGTCGATCCACACCGGTCAGCGGGAAGCTTCCAAGGCGCTCGGTCTGTCAACTCTGCAGGAGACCGTGTTCATCACACTCCCTCAGGCACTGCGTGCGGTTATCCCTGCGCTCGTCGGCCAGGTCATCGCGACGTTCAAGGACACGTCACTTGTCACGATCGTCGGGCTGTTCGACTTCCTCCACATGGCACGTCAGGTCATCCCAGCCCAGTCGCAGCCGTTCAGCTTCCTTGGCTCGATCAAGTGGACACTCGTCTTCGCGGCTGCGGTGTACTGGATCTTCACGTTCACGTTCTCCCGTGTGAGCCAGCGACTCGAGAAGAAGCTCGGCGTCGGCGAACGCTAGACCAGAGATTTCACAAGGAGCCAACATGTCAGAAACTGCACAGACACCAGAAAGGGTTCTCGGGGACCCGATCGTCGAGACCGAAGGCGTCAAGAAATGGTTCGGTGACTTCCAGGCACTCAAGGGTGTGACCGCCACTGTCCGCGAACGCGAAGTGGTTGTGATCATCGGTCCCTCGGGTTCGGGCAAGTCCACCTACATCCGCTGCATCAACCGCCTCGAGGCCCACCAGGAGGGCACGATCATCGTTGATGGCACAGAGCTGACGAACGACATCAAGAACGTTGAGAAGATACGTTCAGAGGTCGGCATGGTGTTCCAGCAATTCAACCTCTTCCCTCATCTCACCGTACTCGACAACATCACGCTCGCCCCGCAGTGGGTGAGGAAGCAGCCAAAGGCGGAAGCTGAAGAATTCGCGATGGGTCTTCTCGAACGAGTCGGGATCCCCGAGCAGGCGGAAAAGTACCCAGGGCAGCTTTCGGGTGGTCAGCAGCAACGAGTTGCGATCGCTCGCTCCCTTGCAATGCAACCGCGGATCATGCTCTTCGATGAGCCAACCTCGGCACTCGACCCAGAGATGATCAAAGAGGTGCTTGACGTGATGAAGGAACTTGCTGCGTCCGGTATGACGATGATCGTGGTCACACACGAGATGGGCTTCGCCCGTGAGGTTGCCGACCGCGTCATGTTCTTCGACTACGGCACGATCGTCGAAGAAGGGACACCTGAGCACTTCTTCACCAACCCCCAGCACGACCGTACAAAGCTGTTCCTCTCTCAGATTCTGTGATCGACGATTACAGAATCTGAGAGCAGACATCGGACAGCAGATTCCAGACATCAGACAGGCGTCCGGTTTCAGCCACGGGACGGGGTCGTCGCTGTCGTCGTCGCCATCAATCCGTACAGCATGCGTCTGATCTCCTCGACCTCGTCCATGATGCTCTGAAGTTCGTCTGGTTTGCCGATGCCAAGGCTTTGGGCGATGAGGAGTTGAGTTTCGAGTTCGCAACCCGAGCCGTATGCGATCTGGAGGTACCTGGCGAACTCGCGTGGCGTCGGTCGGCTAGAGCCTTCTGCGATGTTGCTGGCAACAGACACAGCAGCTCGTTGGATCTGACTGCTCAGACCGTATCGCTCGGTCCTCGGGAATGTTTCAGTCTGGCGATAGCAACGAATCGCTAGGTCGATCGAGCGTTTCCACACGGTGAGTCTCTTGAAGTTGTGCATGCCTCAACGAATACCACCTGCCTGCGACAAACGTGAGCTGTCTACGGAACACCGACCGCTTTCCTATCTGACGTCTGCTATCTGTTGTCTGCCATCTGTCTCCTGAGGAACATCTTCCATATTTCCACTGCCCCCATCACTGCGATCGCTCCTGCAATAGCGATTGCGAAGTGGGGGAGGTCGAGGGGTTCGGTGCCGAAGATGCGCTGGGCGACCGGGAGGTAGAGGATGACGAGATGTGCAGCCAGACCGAGGCCGACCGCGCCGAGCATCGCCTTGTTGGTGAACAGTCCAATGGTGAACAAGGACGCCTTCTCGGCTCGTACCTCGAGTGCGAGACCGAGTTGGCCGAAGATGAGCACCGTGAACAGCACGGATTGCCAGGCGGAGTCGTCCTGGTTCCACAGGAACCAACCACCAGCAAGCGTGACAGCTGACAGAACGAGACCGAACACGGCGATGAACGTCGTGGTGCCTCCGCCGAAGATCGACTCGGTTGCTGAGCGGGGTGGACGTGCCATCACGTCGTCTTCCGCTGGTTCGACGCCGAGCGCAAGCGCAGGGAGGCCGTCGGTGACGAGGTTCATCCACAGTATCTGGAGTGGTAGCAAAGGGAGCGGCATGCCAAGGAGCGGACCGATGATCATCACAACGATCTCGGATGTGTTGCAGGTCAGGAGGTACTTGATGAACTTCCTGATGTTGTCGTAGATCACCCTGCCCTCTTCGACTGCAGCGACGATGGTGGCGTAGTTGTCGTCGAGAAGCACCATGTCGGCCGCCTGTTTCGACACATCGGTCCCCGTGATCCCCATCGCGATCCCGATATCCGCCTTCTTGAGGGCGGGGGCATCGTTGACACCGTCACCGGTCATAGCGACGAGCTCGCCGTCCGACTGAAGCGCGCTTATGAGTTCGAGTTTGTGCTCGGGGGACACACGCGCGAACACCGATACTTCCTCGGCGGTGCGCTTGAACTCGTCCTCGCTCATGTCGTCGAGTTCGGGTCCCGTGATCACCGCGTCGGATGCAGCGATGCCTATTCCCTGGGCGATGTGTCGAGCTGTGAGCGGGTGGTCGCCTGTGATCATGACGGGGCGTATTCCTGCGGCGCGAGTCTCCGCTACCGCTCCAGGGACCGCTTCGCGGGGTGGGTCGATCAATCCGAACATTCCTACGAAGATGAGCTCGTCTTCGATTTCATCGGTGGCGACGGAGGTTTCGAGGGGTCGTACAGCGAGACCGAGCACTCGCATCCCCTTGTTGGCAAGGGCCGCCTCAGCCTCATCTATCCGCCGGGTCCACCGCTCATCGAGGTCAATGATGTCACCATCGACCCACACACGACTGGATCGTTCAGAGAGGCCGGTGACTGCTCCCTTCGTCAGCCCCACATAGTTCGGCATGTCGTCGCCGAGCGTCTCGAACAGGTCGCTCAGTTCCGATGGCACCTCTTGTGCGGTCGTAGGTGTTCTATGGATCGTGGTCATGCGTTTCCGTACAGAATCGAAAGGCAGTTCCGCCACGCGCGGCAGCACCTTCTCGACGTCCTGTTTGCGGAGACCCACCTTGGCGCCAGCCACAACGAGGGCCCCTTCTGTGGGGTCGCCAACCGCGGTGAACGTACCGTCGTTGCGCGCGGACAGCGCTGCATCGTTGCAGAGAAGGCCTGTCAGAATCGCAAGCTGGACGGTCGGTCGAATGGCTCCGGTCGGTACCTCCCCATCGCCGAGATCCAGATGGTGGTTTGCAACATCGAGCGCAACGGCCGTCATACGGTTCTCGGTGAGCGTCCCTGTCTTGTCCGTACCGATCACGCTGACAGAGCCAAGTGTCTCGACCGCAGGAAGGCGTCTGATCAGTGCCTTTCGCTTCAACATCCGCTGTGCGCCGAGAGACAGGGCGATCGTCACGACAGCGGGCATCGCCTCGGGAATGGCAGCAACAGCGAGGCTCACGGCGGTGAGTAACAGCGTCTCGAGATCGTCCCCACGGAGCATTCCCATGACGAAGAGAAGTGCAACGAGGGCACCCGCTGCGCCCGCCAGCACCTTGCCAAGGTGATCGAGACGGTCCTGGAGCGGAGTCTTGCCCTCGGCGACACCCTGGATCAGCGATGCGATCTTGCCAAGTTCTGTGCCCATGCCGGTAGATGTGACGAGTAGCTCCCCACGACCGAGCGTCACGACCGTACCCGAGTAGACCATGTTCCGGCGTTCTGCCAGCGCCCGTTCGGACTCGAAGATGACGTCGGCATCCTTGGTCACAGGCTCGGATTCCCCTGTGAGCGCTGCTTCCTCGATCTGGAGATTGACCGCACTCACCAGCCTGCCGTCGGCGGGGATGACATTGCCCGTCTCGAGGATCACACGGTCACCTGGAACCAGCGCGACTGCCGAGATCTCCATGAGGTCGTCGCGCCTCACGCGTACCGTTGGCACCGCCATCTCGTTGAGGGCGGCCATGGCCTCCTCGGCCTTGCTCTCCTGGACGTAACCCATGATGGCGTTGAGCACCACGATGGCCAGGATCGCTATCGCTTCGATCCAGTCTCCAAGGAACGCCGAGATGACGGCTGCGGCCCCAAGAACGTACGTGAGGAATCCCTGGAACTGGGCACCGAATATAGCGACGCGGCTTCGACCCTGCTCCTCGTCGATCCTGTTCTCGCCGAAGTATGCGAGTCGCTGTGCTGCTTCGGCTGGCGACAGTCCTGCTTCGGGGGACTCGAGTGTGAGGGCGACGTCCTCATGGGATCGCTGCGACCAAGCGATATCTGAGACCTGCGTCGAATCCATGGCTATCTCGTCTCCTCGGTCTCAGACTGCATCTGGTGGGATCGGCGTGTGTATCGCCCGTTCTCGGATCACGAGGCGAGGTCGTCCCAACGCTCGCCCTCGGCGAGGTCGATGATCGTCCATGCCATTGCGAGTGCACCGTGTCGGATGATGTCTTTGCCATCATCCGTGATCGTATGGGCTGCGAAGCCGGGTTGATGGTTGACGGTGGGGTAGCAGCGTAGATCGATCATCGGATGGATGGCGGGGATCTCGTGCGAGACGTTGCCCATGTCGGTTGACCCTGACGTTGCAGGCGGCAGGTCAATGAGCCGATTCATGTGGCGACCGGCAACCTCGGAGTTCGCTGCGTAGAGGTCAGCCATGATCTCGTTGGTTCGGAGGTCCTTGTATCGGTGGCCGGACTCCCTGATCTCATAGGTGCATCCTGTAGCGAGCGCAGCTGCCTTGAAGCAGTTCTCGATGAGAGGAAACAGCGCGTCAAGGCGCTCATCCGTTGCCGCGCGGACGTTCCACACCATGGTCGTGTGGGCGGGTATGACGTTCGGCGCAGCACCACCGTGGGTGATTATCCCGTGAACCCTGTCGGAATCGAGCAACTGCTGACGCATCGTCGACACGTTCATGTACGCCTGGACCGCTGCGTCGAGCGCGTTCACGCCAAGGGATGGCTGACTCGCTGCGTGCGAGGCCTTGCCATAGAAGTCGACCTCGACATGGGATATTGCAAGGAACTGGGGGTCTACCACGTCCTTCACACTTGGATGGATCATCATCGATGCCGCCGCCCCCTCGAATGCGCCAGCGTTGATGAGGTCGATCTTGCCACCGCTGTGTTCCTCTGCGGGTGTACCGAGAACGGTGACTCGGATACCCAGTTCATCAGCGAGATCGGCAAGAGCGAGCCCAGCGCCGATTCCTGCCGTGGCGATGATGTTGTGACCACATGCCTGGCCGACTTCAGGAAGTGCATCCATTTCGGCGCAGATGATCACCTCGGGCCCGGTTGAGCCCTTCCGTGCGGCGAACGCGGTTTCGAGACCATACGCGGGGTATTCCACCTCAAACCCACCATCGCTGAGCGCCTGGACCATCCGTGCCGAGGTTTCGAACTCTTTGTACCCCGTCTCCGGGTTGTCGTACATCCACTGCGAAAGATCCTGCAAGTTGGCTTCGTGGGCCTCAAACGTCTGCCTGGCACGCTCTTTGGCGTTCATGGTCTCTCCGTTGGTAGGAATAGTTCGCACTGCTCGTGGGTTCGATCCGCGAGGGCCCAGGCTACAACCGCTGTCTCGTGTGCGTGTAATTGCACGACATCCGTCCCGTTTTTTCTCACGCGCTTTAGCATGTGGCCAACGGAAGGCCGATCGGGTCATATCCATCACGAGGAACTACACCTATGAATCTGCTCGCAGCCATCCCATCTCCATCGGAGAACGTCCTGGAGATCGGGCCCCTGACGATCTACTTCTACGGCATCTTGATAGCCGTTGGCGTCATCGTTGCCATCGTTGTTTCCCGCAAGCGGTACGTCCGGTTTGGGGGAGACGGCGAGTTCTTCGAGAAGGTCGCGATCTGGGCGGTCGTGATCGGCTTCCTCGGCGCCCGTGCAGCCTACGTTCTTACACACTCGGGGAACTTCACCGAGCGTCCGTATGCGGTGTTCTTCATCTGGGAGGGCGGTCTTGCGCTGTACGGGGGGTTGTTGTTCGGTGCACTCACCGTCATCTACATGGTCCACAAGGCCAATGCCGACCTGTTCTCGTTTGGCGACGCAACGGCAATCGGGATCCCACTCGCTCAAGCGATCGGACGACTCGGCAACTACTTCAATCAGGAACTGTTCGGCACACCCCTCGACCTTCCGTGGGGTCTCGAGATCGACCCGGCGAACCGGCCACCCCAATACGCCGATTTCGCGACCTTCCATCCAACCTTCCTCTACGAACTCGTTTGGAACGCGTTCATCCTGGTCCCGGTCATCCTGTGGCTTGAGAAGCGCGGGAAGCTCGCCAAGGGCGCCTCGTTCGGACTGTACGTTGCCATGTACGCCTTCATCCGGTTCTGGATGGAGCTCCTCAGAACCGACACGACATTCCGGCTCTTCGGTATCAGTCGCAACGGCTGGGTATCGATGCTCGCATTCGCAGGTGGTATCGCCTGGGTTTACTGGACGCAGAAGCGTGGCGAAAAGCGAACCCTCGTTGGCAAGCCGTTCTTCCTATCGCCGCAGGCGGAGACAGAAGAAGAAGACGACAGAGGCCAGACGTCAGACGACAGACAGGAAGCGGCCGAAGAGCCATCGACGGATGATGGTGGAGACGCCGCGACGGATGGTCAGGCGACTTCGGTGCTTCCTACCGACGCCGACGATGTCAACGACGACTGAGCCGCGGTTCGGGTGTGTTGTCTCGTAGCTGTGACGCAGACGTCAGAGTACGGAGGGGTACCGGACGACGGCGGTCATTCCGGTCTGTTGTCTGGCGTCTGTTGTCTGCTGTCCGCGACTCTTCAGCTAGCTGAAGAGTCGCTCTGGTTCAGTCCCACGATCATTCCGGTTGGGTCGGTGAAGTAGGCGCCGTAGCCGACGCCGGGGATGGTGAACTTCGGGACGACGATCTCGCCACCAGCAAGAATGACTTTCGCCATGTAGCCAGCGATGTCGTCGACGCTGATCGTCACAACTGTCAGTGGGAGCCCGTCCTCTGATGTTGTGAACCCGGTGTCGATGCCGTTGTCGTCGCCGTGGCTGGCTACGAGATAATCCTCGCCACCCCACGGTTGCGGGTCCCAGGCGAACACGTCGCGGTAGAAGTCTGCAGAAATGTCAATGTCACCGCTGTTGAACTCCACATAGCTGATATGAGGCAATGCGATCTCCCTGTCTGATTCGCATCCAGCATACGCACAGAACCGGGGAGCGAAGGATCGCTCCCCGGTCCTGCTGTCTGCGGGAACGCCTGTGGCGTTCCTTGGGAGTTGCTGCGCAACTCCGCCGGCTGTCTGCTGTCTGCTGTCTGCTTTGTTATCCTTGGTCCATCATTCCCGGCGGCGGCGACGGTGGCTGGTTGTCGCTGTTGCTCATCGTCTGCTTCTGCGAGTCTGCGAACAGCTCGCCGACCACACCGATGCTTGCGAGGATGGAGGTCGTCTCCATTGGCAGGTAGATCTTTGTCGCTTGTCCGTCAGCGATTCCCTGGAGTGCCTTGAGATACTCGATCGCGATGAGGTCTGGTGTGGGGTCTCCCGCGTGGATTGCGCCAAAGACCCGCTCAATCGCACGACCTTCACCTTCAGCAACCGTTTCCCGTTCGTAGGCCTGTGCGTTTGCGACCTCCCTGATTGCTTGGGCCTGGCCCTCAGCATCGAGAATTCGCGACTGTTTGACGCCCTCTGCTGTGAGAATCGCCGACCTCTTTTCGCCTTCGGCCTCTGTCACGTTCGCCCGTCTGTCGCGCTCCGCCTTCATCTGGCGGTGCATGGCGTCCGTAACGTCTGCGGGTGGATCGATCCGCTGGATCTCAACACGCACAACACGGGTACCCCACACATCAGTGGCTTCATCGAGGATCTCCCTGAGTTCGGTATTGATCACCTCGCGCGAGGTGAGCGCGTCATCGAGATCCATGTCTCCGATGACGTTTCTCAGGTTCGTCTGAGCGAGTTTCGTCGCTGCAACGATGAAGTTGGCCACGTTGTAGAGGAGTTTGACGGGATCCGTCGCCTGGTAGTACACCACGGCATCGACGGTGACAACCACGTTGTCCTTCGTGATGACTTCCTGCGGTTGCACATCGACAACCTGCTCCCTCATGTCGACCTTTCGCACGACCTCGATAAACGGAATGATCATGTGGAATCCTGGGTCCAGCGTTTTGCGATACCGTCCGAACCTCTCAGCGACACCTTGCTGATGTTGCTGCACGATCTTGACCGCGAGTGCGACATAAATGATCAGCACGAAGATCAGAACCAGAATGATTGCTCCTGCTTGCATGTTTCTCTTTCCTCTCTTGTGTCAGTTGATCCGTGGCTCCACGACGAGTCGAGCGCCATCGACCTCGACGACACGCACCTCGACGCCAACCGGAATTTCAGCGTCCTGGTGTGTTGTCGCACGCCAGTCCTCGGTTCCCATCATCACGCGACCGCTGCCACGCAGCCTGTTGACTGGTTTCGTCACGAGCGCAGAAGCGCCGATGTATCTTGCTGCACCGACCGGGATCAGTTCACCGTGGATGTCCTTACGTGCGAATCGTTGGAGGAGGAAGAGCGAGAGCAACGACACGATCACAAAGGTGATCAACTGCAGAGGCACTCCGACCCCGGTGAATGCGAGCAGTCCTGATGCAACAGCGCCAGCTGCGAACGGCAGCAGGAAGAACCCGGCTGTCAACATCTCGCCAACGGCGAGAACCGCGGCGGCGATGAACCAGACACCTATCCATACACCCTGCTCGAATGTCTCGTCCTTGGGAGCGAACAACGCCACCGCGGCGATCGCCAGCACGATGACACCGGCTCCGAGCCATAGACCGATCGTGCCTTGTCTGGCATCGGTTCGGGGAAGCGTAGGCGGTGTAGGTTTGCGCGTCGGCTGTTCTCCAGACGTTCCCTGGAACGCGGACGCCCACTCCCATGCGAACTCTTCGATGTTGACACCGGTCACAGCTTCAAGGTCTTTGCCCGCCGCTGCAGCCTCCTGCAGGTGCGAGCGCAATTCGCTGGACATCCCGTCCACGTCATCAGAATTCACTCCCGACGCGAGCCAAGTCGCTTCACACCGGGCAATAATCTGATCAATCGTCAGTTCTGTCACGCGCTACTCCCTTCACAACCTGGTTCACACCGTCTCGCAGGCCAAACCACTCTTCAGTCCACTCGTGAAGCCGATCCAGTCCGCTTCCCTTGATTCGGTAGTACTTGCGCGGAGGCCCCGATCCATCCACCTCTACAAAGTACCCCTCGATGAGTCCAGAACGTTGCATTCGTGACAGGGTTGGGTAGATCGACCCCTCACTGGTGAGGTGGAGACCCTTCTTGCTCAATTTGTCCGCCATCTCGTATCCGTAACTTGGTTCCTCGCTGATGATCGCAAGGAGACACATGTCGAGGACACCTTTGAGGAGCTGGCTTCTGTGGTCCATTCTTGCCATATCACACATCACCTACTATTGATGATTCGCAGATACCTTGCTTATACAGATATCAAGTTATCGGCAGGAAGTCAAGAGAATTTGAGGAAGAAGACCGAGATCAGACAGCAGACAACAGACATCAGACGGGAGACGGGGGGCGCGTTCGGGTCAGAGCGGTCTGTTGTCTGGCATCTGCTGTCTCGTTCTACCTGAAGGTCAATCCTGACTCGTCGGCGCCTATCTCGACCTTCGCTCCCTCCGTCAGATCGCCGTCGAGGACTCGTAGGGCGAGGGGATTCGCCACCGCCGTCTGGAGGAGCCGCTTGAGGGGGCGTGCACCGTACACCGGGTCGTACCCGTTGTCGGTCAACCAGTCGATCGCATCCTCGGTCAGAGCGACATCGATCTTGCGGTCAGCAAGTCGCCCCTTCAACTCAGCGAACTGAATCCCAACGATCGTGCGTAGGTCGTCTTTGCTCAGCCGATGGAACACGATCGTGTCATCGATTCGATTGAGGAACTCGGGACGAAAGTGCGCTCGCACGGCTTCCATTACACGGGTTTCAATGACACCCTCGGGCAACTCGGGGTCGATGAACTCAGACCCGAGGTTGGATGTCATCACAAGGACAGCGTTCGTGAAGTCAACGGTTCTTCCCTGGCCATCGGTCATGCGCCCATCATCGAGGACCTGGAGGAGTGCGTTGAACACATCAGCGTGTGCCTTCTCGACCTCATCGAGAAGGATCACCGAGTACGGGCGACGCCGGATCGCCTCAGTGAGTTGACCACCCTCGTCATAGCCGACATAGCCTGGTGGAGCTCCGATGAGCCTGCTCACCGAGTGCTTCTCCATGTACTCGGACATGTCGATACGGGTCATTGCGCGTTCGTCGTCGAAGAGGAACTCAGCGAGGGCGCGGGCGACTTCGGTCTTGCCAACACCCGTTGGTCCAAGGAACAGGAAAGACCCGATGGGGCGATTGGGATCAGAGAGCCCGGCTCGCGAACGGCGAATCGCGTTCGAGATCGCCGTGACGGCTTCGTCCTGCCCGACCACCCGTTGATGCAGGTGCTCCTCGAGGTGGACGAGCTTCTGCATCTCACCTTCGAGCAGTCTGGATACGGGTACGCCAGTCCAGCGGCTCACAACATCTGCCACATCTTCCTCGTCGACCTCTTCTTTCAACATCTTCAGGTTCTGCTGGAGATCGTCGAGTTTCGTCTGTTCCTCCTGGAGCTGTTGGGCGAGTGACGGGAGTGTGCTGTAGCGCAGCTCCGCCGCATTCTCGAGATCGCCTGTTCGCTCCGCCTTGTCAGCATCGGCGCGCGCATCCTCTATCTGTTGCTTCACATCGCGAATCGCCGCGATCGCATCCTTCTCGAGTTGCCAGTGTGCCGTCAAGCCGTCGAGATTCTCACCGATATTCGCAAGCTCTTCATCGATGACGGCAAGCCGCTCGAGTGAGGCCTGATCCTCTTCCTTCGACAGAGCCTGACGCTCGATCTCGAGTTGTCGTCTCCGACGTTCGAGTTCGTCGATCTCATCGGGCATCGAATCGATTTCGATGCGGAGCTTCGATGCAGCCTCATCGATCAGGTCTATTGCCTTGTCGGGGAGATGGCGTCCCGTGACATATCGATCGGAGAGCGCGGCTGCGCCAATGAGTGCTGCATCAGTTATCCGCACGCCATGGTGAACCTCGTAGCGTTCCTTGAGACCACGAAGGATCCCGATCGTTTCCTCGACACTTGGCGGGTTGACCAGCACAGGCTGGAATCGACGCTCGAGCGCTGGATCCTTCTCGACGTATTTGCGGTATTCATCGAGCGTGGTCGCAGCGACCATGCGCAGTTCCCCACGTGCGAGCATCGGTTTGAGCATGTTCGATGCATCCATGGAGCCCTCGGATGCTCCGGCTCCGACGATCGTGTGCATCTCGTCAATGAACGTGATGATCTTCCCCTCGGAGGCCTTGATCTCGTTAAGGACCGCCTGAAGACGTTCCTCGAACTCCCCTCGATATTTCGCTCCAGCGACCATCGAGCCGATGTCGAGTGAGATCAATCGTCGGTTCTTGAGGCTTTCCGGCACGTCGCCATCGACGATCCTTTGGGCGAGTCCCTCGGCGATCGCCGTCTTTCCTGTCCCTGGTTCTCCGATGAGGACCGGGTTGTTCTTCGTTCTGCGGGAGAGCACCTGGATGACGCGACGGATCTCATCGTCTCTGCCGATCACGGGATCGAGATTGCCCCTGCGAGCATCTTCCGTGAGATCCCTACCGTACTTTTCGAGTGGAGCGAAGGTGTCTTCCGGGTTCTGATTCGTCACGGACTGATTGCCGCGAACTGTTGTGAGCGCGTCGAGGATTGCATCCTTCGTGACGCCTGCAGCGCGGAGGTTCACACCCGTGGGTGTTGAGGAACTAGCGAGGGCGATGAGGATGTGTTCGACCGACACGTAGCTGTCTCTGAGGTGGGACTTCTCGTTCTCCGCGTCGTTGAGCACATCGAGTGCGTCCTGTGCGAACGCGACCTCAGCCCCACCGTATACGGTCGGAAGCGCTTGAATAGCGGCTTCGTTGGGACCCCGAATATCGGTGGCATGAGCACCGACCGTTGCCAGTATCGGATAGATGAGACCATCGGATTGTGCAAGTAGTCCTTCGAGAAGATGCTCGGGACGTACATACTGATGGTTGTGCGAGGTAGCAGCATCGCGCGCGGCGAGGACAACCTGTTGGCTTCGTTGTGTGAAATTGTTGATATCCATATCAGTCCCCGGTCTACGGTGTGATCGCCTATGATCAGTCCAACCAAGAAGTAGTGTACTATATGCCAGAAAATATGAGTCCGGAAGACTCAGATATGAAGAGCGAACGTGGTATCGGCTGGGTTCTGGCCCAGGGCGCTCTGTTCGTCTTCTTTTTCATCGCCGTGCTCTTTGGCGATTCAGTGTCCGAGGTGCCTGGTCTCGTCCTTGTGTGGACCGTTGGCGTCATCATTGCCGTTGGCGGCGCAGCGCTATCGGCATGGTCCGTGTTGTTGCATGGGTCGCGTCTGTCTCCCTTCCCTTTTCCGGTTGAGGGGATGCAGGTCATCGACACTGGCCCCTATCGATACATGCGTCATCCGATGTACTCGGGCATCGTTCTTTTCACCCTCGGTGTAGGCCTCGCGTATGGGAAGCCATCCGTGCTTCTCTCATCGCTCACATTCCTCGTGTTCTTCGTCGCGAAGTCAGGTCACGAGGAAGACATGATGATCAAGTACATGGACGGATATCGTGAGTACCGATCATCCGTACCGTGGCGCATCATCCCATTCGTGGTGTAGGGGCATTGGTGGACGCGTGCGATTCTCGTCGAGCGTAAATAGCTCGATCCTTGGATACAACTCTGACGACCTAGCGCTCGAACGTCCCCATGAGCGAATCCTGTGCGAGCACATTGCCTACGAGTGCATCGAGGATCTGATCCTTGGTGGAGCCCTGGTCGAGACCCAACAACACATTCAGCGCAAATACGGTTGAAACGTACCGATGCGGACCCGAACCGGTGGGCGGACACGGTCCGCCATATCGAGCATCGCCCCAGGAATTCGTTCCGAGGACACCAAGGTCGGTTGCATCTTGAGATATCGAGTCGGTTGGCTCGATATCGAACACGACCCAGTGATCCCACACACCGATAGGTGCATCCGGATCCTCCATGATCACAACCATGGAAACGGTGCCAGCCGGGATACCCGAGATGTCGATAGGTGGCGAAACATCATCACCATCACAGGTTATGACCACATCAAGGGACTCTCCCTCACTGATGAGGTCCGACGTCACCGTGAACTCCTCAACAGCAGGTGGTCCGGTGGTTCCGGACACCGTTGTTGTCGGGGCAGCGGTTGTCGTTGCCCGGGCCACAGTCGTCGTTGGTGATGGTGGGGGTTCGGCCGGTGAGGTCTGTTCGGTTTCCGACCCTGACGAACAAGCTGCTGAGATCAGTCCGATCACGATTACAAGGCCGCCGATGCGCTTCATACCCCACCCCTTTGTGTTCTCTGTCCAGAGTACTCACAGACGTAATCGCCGCCATGGGTTCCGGTCCTACTCGATATGCACGGAATTCCAGGAGGTCGGGTGTCGTTGACGTGAGTAACTGATAGTGAAACATGGAGGATGCGAGCGTGCCAAAAGCGATCTGGAACGGAAAAGTCATCGCCCAGAGTAACGAGACGATCAAGGTCGAGGGGAACCACTACTTCCCACCCGAGTCGGTCGATTCTGCGTTCCTTCAGTCATCTGATGCCCGCACGTCGTGTCCGTGGAAGGGTATGGCTAGCTATTACGACGTTGTTGTTGACGGAGAGATCGCCCAAGGCGCCGCCTGGTTCTATCCCGAACCAAAGCCTGCTGCATCCGACATCAAGAACTACGTCGCCTTCTGGCGTGGCGTCAAGGTGAAGAGATAGAGCACAGACAGCAGAGCACAGACAGCAGAATCCTTGCTGCCCGATGTGTGACGTCTGATGTCTGATGTCTGATATCTGTCGTCTAGTCTCTCCTCATGCTTCCGATACAACTTGCTGAGACCGAACGTGATGACTTCGACGGACCGATCGTCGAGTTGTGGCGAGGTGACGATTTCGTTGGGATGATCTTTTGGGATGGCGGCGCACCGATCGTCCAGATCTACCCCGATAGCGACGGTGACGTCCAGGACCTCGATATCAATGAGCTGCAACGTCTCCTCGATACGGCGGTGCGGATCGTTGATCCGACAGCGACTGAGGATGAGTTCGCCGATTTGCGCAACGCAGTGGCTGAAGCGAATCAAGATGACGCACTCGCCGCGGTGCACCCTGCGACGACGGAACTCCTTGCCGAGTTCGACGATCTCGCGGTGTACCGCACGCAGGACGGTGAGGGGTTCTTTCCCAAGCCGGTTGCTGAGGCGTTCATAGCGAAGTGTGAAGAGCTTGATCTCGCCGTGGTCGAGATGGAGGGGTTCGATCTCGAGGGTGACACACTCGTACCGAGACCGAAGCTCGATCTTCAGGTGACACCCCAGTCGATCATGGGCTGGTCCGAATTCCGGACCTATGCGAACGCGACATGTCAGGACACGTTGCGAGGATGGAGATCGAGAGACACCCTGGTTATAGCTTTCGTGTTCCAGCAGCCCGATACCGAAACGATTGTGGCGTAAGACAGACGCCAGATATCAGACAGCAGATATCAGACGTCTGGCGTCTGGCGTCTTGATTCTCTGAGACCACCGGCCGACAGGGTCTTCCCGACCGATTATCCTCTTCGGTATGGCGAACCTGGGAGGTCATCTCCGTGCCGACATACCGGTCTGATCTGGACTCCATCCCTGTCTACGTTCCCGGTCGACCGATCGATGAAGTCGCCAGAGAACTCGGAATCGACTCGCTCGACAAGCTCGCGTCGAACGAGTGCCCCGAGCCACCGTTTCCTGAGGTGATCGAGGCCATTGCCGCGTCGGCCGCCGGTGTCAACCGCTACCCAGACAACTCGGTATACGAACTGTCCCGCGCTATCGCTCGCCATCAAGGAGTCGAAGCCAACAATGTATGGGTCGGGTCGGGCTCGAGCGAGATACTGCGTTGCGCAGCTCTCGCCGTGGGTGGTCCCGGAACCTCTGCCGTGTTCGCCGATCCATCCTTCGTCATGTACCGGATCGCGACCATGGTGGCCGGCTCTCGAGCGATACCCGTACCCCTCACCGATTCCTTCGATCACGACCTCGGAGCGATGTTCTCTGCGATCGACGACGAGACAACCATCGTGTACGTGTGCAACCCGAACAACCCAACGGGTGGACATCTCGCCGGTTCGGAGCTCACCGCATTCCTCGACGCGGTGCCTGAGCATGTCCTGGTTGTTATCGACGAGGCCTACGCCGAGTACGTGACAGCCGATGACTACCAGACGTTCATCAATGAGGCACCGAATCGACCCAACATGCTCGTGGCACGCACGTTCTCGAAGATCTATGGACTCGCCGGGCTGCGTGTGGGGTACGGTGTTGCTTCTTCCGAACTCATCGGCTCATTGCGTCGGACACAGGCACCGTTCACTGTCACTTCGGCGGGGCAAGCGGCAGCGCTAGAGGCTCTGCGTCATCAAGACCAGGTCGCCAAGCGCCGAGAGGCAAATGACGGTGGCCGTCGCGACCTTGTACGCGACCTCAGTGCCCTTGGATACACACCAGCACCGACGGAAGCCAACTTCGTGTATTTCGAGCCCGATGTGGATGCCGCCGAACTTGGCGACGCGCTGCTCCATCGTGGTCAGATCGTGAGGGTTCTTGGCGACGGGATCCGGGTCACCGTTGGCACGGCTTCCGAGAACGATCGGTTTATCGAGGCACTCGACACCGTGACCCACTCGTGAAGGCTCCGTCCGACGTCGACTGGGACAACCTCCACGAACTCGTCGATATCAACGGTGGCATTGCAGATATGCCGTCCTGGCTGACCAGGGATCTCGCCGTTGCCATGTACACCGACATGGTGGGGACACGGACATTCGACAGGAAGGCGACGATAGCTCAGCGACAGGGGCGGATCGGAACGTATGCGATCGCCGAGGGTCACGAGGCGATACAGATCGGTAGTGCACACGCACTTCGCCCCGGCGACTTCGTGTATCCAGGATATCGAGAACACGGTGTGCAGATCGTGAGAGGTATGCCTCTCGAAACGATTCTCAGCTATTGGAGAGGGCTCCCCAACACGACTTGGGACCCTCCGGCCATGGATCAGATGGTGATAACCGTCCCCATCGGAAGCCATCTCCCTCACGCTGTTGGCCATGCGTATGCACGGCGGATGTTGGGAAAAGATGTCGTTACCGCAACATACATAGGGGATGGAGGGACATCGGAGAACGATTTCCATTCCGGTCTCAATTTTGCCGGTGTGTGGAAGACACCAACCGTGTTCATCGCATCGAATAACTTCTATGCCATCTCGGTTCCCTATGAGCAACAAACGGCCTCGGCCAATCTCGCGGACAAAGCGCTTGGCTACGGGATCCCGTCCGAGAGAGTCAACGGCTTCGATGTGGTCGCCGTCTATGACGCAACACTGCGGGCCGTCGAACGTGCTGCTCGTGGTGATGGTCCCACCTTCATCGAGGCGATCTGCTATCGGTTCGGTCCGCACGCAACGGCTGACGACCCTGCCCTGTACCGCACCAAAGACGAGGAGGAACTGTGGCGCCCATACGACCCGCTTCTCCGCATGCGGAAATTCCTTGAAAGCAACGACTGGTGGGACGACGCTCGTGAGAGCGAGAGCCAGACAGAGGCCTCAGATGCGTTCGATCGCGCACTCGACACGGTTTCGAGCATCTCGCTGCCGCCGCGTTCCGACATCGTGAGGCATTCCTTCGAGAAGGTCCCTGAAATGGTCGTCGAACAGCTCCACCGGATGGAGACAGACGCAGGGGAACCGCTTAGCGACGTTCCAGGGAGCGACATCTGGCTTGTGGGGGAAGACGATCTTCCCACAGGACCGACCACCGACCTCACAATGGCAGATGCGATCAATGCCGCCCTCCACCACGAGATGGGAATCGATCCCACGACGGTGCTGCTCGGTCAGGACGTAGCGGTCGCAGGGGGTGTCTTCCGGATAACGGCGGGTCTGCTTGAGAAGTACGGGTCGGAGAGAGTGATCGATACACCCATCAACGAGAGCGGGATCATCGGAACCGCCATCGGGATGGCGATGGCCGGTGCGCGACCCATTGCGGAGATCCAGTTCGAGGGTTTCTCCTACCCGGCCTTCGATCAGATCGCGAGTCATCTTGGCCGGATCAGGTTCAGGACCCAAGGGAACACGTCCTTGCCGATGGTCGTACGGATGCCCAACGGCGCAGGTATCGGGGCTCATGAACACCACTGTGACAGTCCGGAGGCCTATTTCGCACACGTTCCAGGGGTCGTCGTCGTCATCCCATCGACACCAGCTGATGCGAAAGGTCTTCTTGCTGCAGCGATTCGATCGAACGACCCCGTGATGTTCCTGGAGCCGAAGGTCCTCTACCGCGCTGGCAAGGAGCCGGTCCCTGATGCGTCCTACGAGCTGCCTATCGGCCGCGCGAGGATCCGCCGTGGAGGTTCTGATATCACCCTCGTCACGTATGGCGGCATGGTTTCTGTGTCACTGGATGCGGCTGATGAGGTAGCCCAAGAAGGGATCGATGTTGAAGTGATAGATCTTCGCACGATCTACCCGTGGGATATCGAAACGGTCACCGGTTCTGTGCGACGCACGGGTCGACTGTTGTTCGTCCAGGAACCACAACGTACCGGCGGAGTCGGTGCAGAGATCGTTGCTGAGGTAGCTGAGCGGTGCGGATACGACCTGGCCGCGCCTCCCCGACGGCTCGCAGCCACGGATGCGCCATGGCCCCAATTCGCCATCGAACACCACGCCATGATCACCGCCACGATGGTGGCTTCGGAGCTGAGAGCCCTAGCGGGTCAGTAGATGGTCGTGCGGAGCGACCATCCGTTTGCCGAACAAAGTTCACCGTTCACTGTTTACCGTTGACCGGTCGGCTCGTGGCAGTGAGTCTCCGCTGACGATCGCGACCGCATCGCAACAGCGCGGAGTTGATCAGACTGGTTTCGACTTCTTCCCGGTAAACGGTGGTCGGTAAACGGCAAACGCCATGAGTAAGGCCCTTCCGGATACGGAGTGAACAGCTCTTCGTTCATCCAAACGGATCTTCTCTTCTGATCGCTGGCAGCTGACGCTTCTTCGTCGCGCGCATCTGGATGAGTGTCCTCGATGGGCCGCCACGCCTGTTCTCGGCATCCTCGAGGAGTCGTCTCAGACGGTCGACCTGGTTCCTGAGGCGACGATTGTCGATCTCAAGAAGCAGGATCCGCTTGATTCCCTCGAGATTCACGCCTGCGTTTGACAGGTTCTGAATGAGGAGAAGTCGTTCAAGGTCCGCCTGGCTGTACCGTCTCGTACCGCCTGGCGTGCGATACGGGTCGACGAGACCCTTTCGCTCGTACACACGGAGGGTTTGCGGGTGCATACCAACGAGTTCGGCCGCGACCGAAATCATGTACACAGCGTCTTTGGCCGTATTCATGTCACACTCCTAGACGAGATCGAGGGTTCCATCCGTTTTCAGCGTTGCGTAGTGCGTCGAGTGCCGCATGTTCCTCGTCCGAGATCTCGGCAGGTACCGCTATGTGAAGGGTCACGAGGAGATTGCCGGTCTTTCTGGCAGTCTCGATTCCTTTGCCCGAAACTTTCATCTTGGTTCCACCCTGGGTTCCTGGTGGAACCTTTATCTTCGTTGTGCCCTGCAGTGTGGGGATCGTCACGACGGCACCGAGTGCGGCCTCTGTGTAGGTGATAGGAACCTCGATGCTCAGATCCGTCTTGCCCTTACGCTCGAAGATGGGGTGGGATCCAACGTGCACCGTCACATAGAGATCACCGGCTGGCCCACCTGCAGCGCCCGGTCCGCCCTTGCCTTTGACGCGCACGCGTGTCCCATCCGAGACACCCTTCGGTATCTTGACCTTGACCGTCCTCGTGCCTACAACCAGCTCCTTTGTCGGTCCAGCGAGGGCCTCGTGAAAGCTGAGCGATACCGAACCTGCAACATCTGATCCCTTCTGCGGGCGGCGAGGCTGTTGTCGTCCTCCAAAAAGATCCTGGAACCCACCGAACAGATCCTGGGCGCTTGCCCCCTGGGTACCACCCAGGAGATCCTCGACTCTCACATACTGTTGTCCGCCACCTGGACCACCGACGAAATAGCCCATCTCGCGTGCGTGGTCGTACTCCTTACGGGTCTCGTCATCGCCGATCGTGTCATACGCTTCGTTGATCTCCTTGAACCGCGTTTCGGCGTTCGGGTTGTCAGGGTTGTTGTCGGGATGGAACTCGCGCGCGAGTTTCCGGAACGCCTTCTTGATCTCCTTGGCCGAGGCGTCCTTGTCCACGCCGAGCTCGGCGTAGTAGTCCTTCTCCATCCATTCTTTACGCATGTCCGACGATCACGAGGGACGGGCGAATAACACGACCCCGCATGACGTACCCCTTTCTCAGTTCCTGGTCGACGACCTGTTCTCCATCACCTGGCGTGACGGAAACCGCTTCGTGGAGCGCGGGGTCGAACGGTTCACCGATAGCCTCGATGAGCTCGAACCCTTCGCCAGAGAGGGCTTCGAGCAGTTGGTCGTACGTGCTCTTCATCCCCTCGAGCATGCGTTGCTCGCCTTCGGTCGTGGCCTCCGATGCAAGAGCAGCATCGAAACTGTCGAGTGCCGGAAGCAGCTTCTGGATAACCCGCTGCCCCGCTCGGAGTACGTTCTCTACCTGGTCGCGTTCAACGCGTTTTCGATAGTTGTCGAACTCCGCTGTGACCCTCTGTAGGTTCGCAAGAAGGTCTCCCGATTCCTGGCGTGCCTCCTGAAGCTCACGCAGGAGCAGCCTTTGAGCATCATCGGGATCTCCCGGAAGAGTGAGTCCAAGCATTTCTGCTGTCGCCTCAACCTGCGGAATCTCGACGATCACCGCATCGTGTGCGTCGTCGTCGAAGACCTCCTCGCCCGTGGTGGGCGAGGAGTCCTCGTCGTGTGTGCGTGGGATATCAGTCATGAGTTGTTGGAGAGGTTGCGCATGTCACCAGCCGATGACTCGACGCGAGCCGGAATACGGCTCATTCCTCTTCATCCTCCTCCACGACCTCAGCCTCCACAACATCGTCCTCGCTGCTATCAGGTGTATCCCCGTCTTCGGCGTTCGCAGCTTCTGCTTCTGCCTGAGCCGCTTCGTACATCTTCTGACCGATGATCTGAGCCGCTTCGCCGAGCTCTCCTGCCTTCGAGTTGAGGTCGTCTACGGATGCACTCTCGTCCTCGAGGAGCGCCTTGAGAGCATCGAGCTTCTCCTGGATGGGAGACTTCTCGTCTTCGGTGAGCTTGTCACCATTCTCAGCGAGCTGTTTCCCGACCGTGTGTACAGCATGATCGGCTGCGTTGCGAGCCTCAGCCGAATCCTTACGCTCAGCGTCCTGAGCGGCATAGGCCTCGGCATCGGTGATCATCTGATCGATGTCAGTCTGATCGAGTGCCGTTCCGCCGGTGATCGTTACCTGCTGCGTCTTCCCCGTGCCGAGATCCTTAGCGGACACAGAAACGATGCCGTTCGCATCGATGTCGAAGGTCACCTCGATCTGCGGAACACCACGTGGGGACGGCGGGATACCTTGGAGCTTGAACCTACCGAGAGACATGTTGTCTCCCGCCATGGCGCGCTCACCCTGCAACACGTTTATCTCCACCTCAGGCTGTCCATCCGCTGCGGTTGTGAAGATCTCAGATCGGCGTGTCGGGATGGTGGTGTTTCGCTCGATCATCTTGGTGAAGAGGTTGCCCTCAGTCTCGACTCCAAGCGTTAACGGCGTTACATCCAACAACAGAATGCCCGAGACGTCCCCCGTGAGTACACCAGCTTGGATCGCTGCACCGAGTGCAACCACCTCGTCAGGGTTCACACCTTTGTGAGGCTGTTTACCAGCAAGCTCTTCAACGAGGCTCTGGACAACAGGAATTCGCGTCGATCCCCCGACGAGAATGATGTCATCGATCTCGTTCAGGGAGACTCCGGCGTCCTTGATAGCGCGCTCGAATGGTGCCCGGGTCCGCTCGACCAGGTCAGCTGTCATCCGCTCGAACTCCGAACGCGTGAGCGTCTTGAGGAGATGGATCGGACCATCCTGGTTGGCGGTGATGAAGGGCAGATTGATCTCTGTCTCTTGGACAGATGACAACTCGATCTTCGCTTTCTCCGCGGCTTCCTTGAGTCGCGTCATCGCCATTGGATCCTTCGAGAGGTCCACGCCGTTGTCCGACTTGAAACCATCTACGAGCCACGAGATCACCTTCTCATCCCAGTCGTCACCCCCGAGTTTCGTGTCGCCTGCCGTCGACTTGACCTCGAAGACGCCCTCACCGATCTCGAGAACGGACACATCGAAGGTTCCTCCACCGAGGTCGTATACGAGGACCTGCTCGTCCTTGTTCTTGTCGAGGCCGTAGGCAAGAGATGCAGCCGTTGGTTCGTTGACGATTCGCTCGACCTCGAGACCCGCGATCTGGCCCGCTTCCTTCGTGGCCTGGCGTTGCGCGTCCCCAAAGTAGGCGGGGACCGTGATGACTGCCTTGGTTACAGGTTCACCGAGGTATGCCTCAGCATCTGCCTTGAGTTTCTGAAGGATACGAGCAGAGATCTCCTGGGCGGTATATGCCTTCCCATCGATATCGATCGTCCAGTCCGTACCCATGTGGCGCTTCACCGAGCGGATCGTACGCTCCGGGTTCGTGATCGCCTGGCGTTTCGCCTGGTCTCCAACGAGTACGTCGCCGTTCTTGGCGAACGCAACGATGGATGGTGTTGTCCTATTGCCCTCTGCGTTTGCAACCACCTTCGGTTCGCCGCCCTCGAGGACAGATACAACCGAGTTCGTGGTTCCAAGGTCGATTCCGACCGCTCGTCCCATAGTGATGCTCCTTCTGGTGCGTCTTGCGCGGCGAAACCGCGAGATATTTGTTGAGTCGTTACGCTCAGTATAACCTGAGTCGAACCGTATCAATTCCGAAAGATGTCAGAATTCAGACGACAGACAACAGACCGGAATCATGGGGAGGGGGTCGATAGCCTGTTTCTGGGAGCGAAGCGGTCTGTTGTCTGGAATCTGGGCCTCTGACAGAAACGACAAACACCGGTGGGGATCCACCGGTGTCTATCTCTCCGCCCGCTCCGAACGACCTAACCGGGCGTTCGGGCGATCTTGATCCGCTCGCTGAGGGGGGTTCCTGTGGTCCGCTGGTAGTACGTGCGCGGCTCTACAGGTGAGGCGGACTCATCGTCGTTGGTACGTTCGATCTCTTCACGAGCCTCCGCGACCGTGAGCAGTGGCTCCACTGGTAGTGCATCGGGAACTGCCTGTGGTGGATCAGGAACTGCCTGTGGTGCATTGGCGACCTCATCGCCAAGTGCTTCGATCGCTTTCAGATCGATGACCTTGCCTTCTTCCGTCGTCAGCGTCGCCAGGTCAGTCGCTGCATGTTGAAGAGCCGCTACGGCCGCTCGCATCGACGCCACTTTGACGCGCAACGCTTCGCCTTCCCCTTGGGCCTCGCGGCTGAGAGCTGCGGCCTCGGTTCGGGCATCGTTCACGATCGCCTGTGCGTCTTCGTGTGCGGCTCGTGTCATCCATGCGCTTGCCATGGCGGCCGCATGGCGCGCTGCTGCTGCCTCGTGCGCTCGCTGGGCCACTGCCGTTGCTGATTCCTTGCGAGCAGATCTGAGCTCTTCCTGTGCTTCGGCGCTGCGATGTGCGGCCGTCGTCTCTGCCTCGAGCATGAGACGATCCGCTTCCGCCGATGCTTCGGAAAGAGCGTTCTCGCGCTCCCTGGCGATCTCGATCTTGAGTGTGTCTGCTTCTGCTCGAAGATCGGCAGCCTCTGAACGTGCCTGTGCAACCGTGTCCTCCGCTTCTGCGGATGCCTCGGCCAGGATCTCGTCGCGGGTACGTTCGGCTGTGATGAACGTCCTGCGGATGGCGTCGGCAGAAGCATCCGCCTCGGCGAGACGCTCTTCCAGCTTTTCGGTTCGCTCCTCGTAGCCATGCAGGGACTCGATGAGTCGTCCTACGACAGCGTCGACCTCCGCCGGGTCGTACCCGTTCTTTCTGATACGACCGAAACGGTGGTTCTCGGCTGCTGATACGCTGATCATGTCCTCAACCTTTCCGGTCCAACGCCCGTCAGGCCTCTTCGACCAAGTGCGTGCGGCCCTCTGGCCATGATGTGAGTCCTTGAAAGATACGAGGCCTTCGCCGACTACGCAAGACGTTTATTGCCCTCTGGTATCAGCCACAGCTGTCGCCTACGCTGGTGGCATGGAGCGGCTCCGAGTTGAGATCGACAAACCGTGGCTATCTGTGGCGGATATTTGCGAATATATGGCTGTATCGACGTTCGTCGTGACCTCAGTGCTCAGATCAGGGGAACTGCCTGCGGTGAAGTTCGGTCGTGAATGGCGTGTTGCAACCGGAGATTTCGAGAACTGGATCAACGCCCAACGCCGCGGCGACCTCAGCGCCAGTGAACGGCCCGTTGACGCTGGATGACCGCACCTGGCATCGTTCGAGAACCTGAGGTAGATGAGGGATACAGCCCCGAGCTTCCATGGACAGTGATCGTGTGGGACGATCCAGTCAACCTGATGGACTACGTCGTGTACGTGTTCCAGGAGGTTCTTAGGATCCAGAAGGAGAAGGCGACGATTCTGATGTTGCAAGTTCACAACGAAGGCAAGTCGGCCGTCTTCAGTGGCATGCGTGAGCCTGCTGAGTTCACGGCAACACGCATCGCCTCGTACGGGTTGTGGACCACCCTGGAGCGCTGAGGATCGTGTTCGAACGTGTAGACGATCGTGTGTCTGTGATTTTCTCTCCTGAGGAGCGGAGCCTTCTCGGTCAGATACCGGATCTCCTCGACAACGTGACCGAAGAGAATGACCCTGGATTCGCGGTACTCCACCGCCCCTTGTATCCCGATGATCCTGACAGCTCGGCAGAACTTGCTGGACTCATAGATCGAGACTTGCAACGCGAGAGGGACAGAGATCGTAGCGTCATATCGCGTATCGCATCGGGTGAGCGGACGGTGTCGAACCAGGATGCCAGACGGTTCCTGCGATCCATCAACGAAGCAAGGATCGTGCTTGCTGCCCGAGCCGGAGCCTTCGAAGTTGATGCATCGTGGGAGCAGAACATCTCAACCGAACCTGCTCTCGCAGCCGTTGCCTGGCTTGGATATGTCCAGGGCGAATTGATAGAGGCACTATCAGATGACAGATAACAGACAGCAGATAGCAGATAGCAGATGACAGACAGCAGATGACGATGTCGGAAGAAGTTCGCAGTTGGGAGAGGTTGTCAGTTCACAGTCAACAGTTCACAGTTTCAGAACTGTCGATTCAGAGACGTTGCCGCTCCGCTGACTGAAAACTGTGAACTGTTGACTGTGAACTGCATGAACTGTGAACTGT
>JAMBLJ010000222.1 GCA_023336815.1 Actinomycetes bacterium | reverse complement strand
TGGTCGGGGACGTTCAGCCCGGTATCACTCTTTGTTATCAGCTCAGCCATCGGATTCTCCGTTCGTTTCGTATCTCATCAACCTGTGCGCTACGCCCGAGCAAGCCCGATCGTGTTCGTGAGCAGCGATGCTCGAGTCATCGGCCCAACGCCACCAGGGACGGGGGTGATTGCTCCAGCGATCTCTGCGACCTCCTCGAACACAACATCGCCACGGAGGCCATCGTCCGTCCGTGTTGTACCGACATCGATCACGACCGCACCCGGTTTCACGAACGACGCATCGACCAATCCTGGCCGTCCGATCGCTGTGATGAGGATATCGGCCGTCGCGCACACAGATGCCAGGTCAGGTGTCCTGGAGTGCGTCTGGATGACAGTTGCGTCAACACCTTTAGCGCCGAGCAGGAGCGCCATCGGTTTGCCAACGAGGAAGCTCCGCCCGATAACAACAGCGGTCTTACCTGCTGTCTCGATGCCGTAGTGATCGAGAATGGTCATGACACCCGAGGGCGTCGCAGGGAGCGGTCCCGGTCGCCCAAGGATCATCCGACCCAGGTTGAATGGGTGGAGACCATCCGCATCCTTGGTAGGGAGGACACGCTCGACGGCCGCTTCGCCATCGAGCCCGTCAGGCAGCGGGAGCTGAACGATCATGCCCGTGACATCTTGACGTTCGTTCAGTTCGTCGACAGCGGCAAACACCTCGTCCTGTGACGCGGAGGCCGGGAGCTCCACGTGGATGGAAGACATACCAACAGCGTTCGCATCCTTGTGTTTATAGCCAACGTAGACATGTGATGCTGGATCGTCGCCAACGAGCAAAGTTGCGAGTCCGACCTGGATCCCGCTCGCCGCAAGCTGTTCGATATCGCTGGCAACCTGCGCCTTTACGACCTTCGCCACAGCTGTCCCTGAGAGTATGTTTGCGCTCAATGTTTGAAGTGCCTTTCGCCTGTGAACATCAACGACATGTCGTGTTCGTTCGCTGATTCGATGATCTCTTCATCCTTGATAGATCCTCCTGGTTGCACGATGGCAGTGATACCCGCCGCACCAAGGGTGTCCGGACCGTCACGAAATGGGAAGAATGCATCCGAAGCGCACACCGCTCCCCTGGCTCGTTCACCCGCTTTGACCAGTGCTCGTTCGGCTGCACCGATTCTGCTTTGGTCTCCCGCACCCACACCGACAGCAATGCCGTCTTTGACCACCACAACGGCGTTCGACTTCGTGTGTGCAGCCACAACCCAGGCCATCTCGAGGTCTGCCATCTCCTTCGGTGATGGTGTTCGAGCCTTCGCAACCCATGTGTCGCTCGTCGCATGGATGCGGTCGAGTTTCTGGAGGAGGAAACCATCATCGATCGAACGAATATCAAGGTCATGGAGAGAGGGTGGAGGGGCGACGAGGACCCGGATGTTCTTCTTCTGTGCGAATACCGTACGCCCCTCCTCGCTCACAGTGAGAGCCATCACGATCTCGACGAAGTTCTCCGTGATGGCCCTGGCGGTCGGGCCGTCGATCTCGCCGTGACACGCAATGACACCCCCGAATGCTGAGAGCGGATCACACGCCCAGGCATTCCTGAAGTTGTCGAGCATCGATGGACCGCGCGCTGCGCCGCATGCGTTCATGTGTTTGAGTATCGCAACAGAACCCTCGGGGAGATCCATCACCAACCTCCACGCCGCATCGGCGTCGGCATAGTTGTTGAAGGACATGTCCTTGCCCTGCACGGTCTCCGCAGTGCTCCACCACCCTGCCGACCGGCCAGCACCGTACAACCCCGCCTCTTGATGCGGGTTCTCTCCGTACCTGAGCTCCACCACCCTCGTGAGGGGAAGTACAACCTCGAGGCCAGTGTCCCGGCCTAACCAATTGACGATCGCCGCATCGTACGAAGCGGTCCGAAAGAACGCCTCACGTGCGAGGTCGAGTCGGAACTGAGCAGTTGTGCCTCCTGCCGAGACAGCCTGCACGATCTCGGGATAGCGATCGGGTGATACAACAACAGCGACCCAAGCATGGTTCTTTGCGGCTGCTCGGATCAATGCCGGTCCACCGATATCGATCTGCTCGATCACATCTGTGTGTGCTCCCCCCGCTGCGGCGGTGTCTTCGAACGGGTACAGATTGGACACGACGAGCTGGAAGGGCAGAATCTCGAAGTCGATGAGGTCCTGCAGGTGATTATCCCGCCCAAGATCGGCCAGAACACCCCCGTGGATCCTCGGGTGCAGCGTCTTGACACGCCCACCAAACATCTCCGGAGCCCCCGTCACATCCTCGACCCTGGTCACCGGAATATCAGCGTTCGCCAGGTGATCTGCGGTCCCCCCCGAAGAAACGATCTCGACTCCGCCGCGCACAAGAGCTTCGGCGAACGGTGTGAGTCCACGCTTGTCTGACACTGATATCAGTGCCCTGCTTACCTCGACCGTGCTCATCGGCCGTCCTCAGTTGCATGTGAGACGGTATCTCGAACGATCCGCCCGGAAACACCTAGCGCTCCCCTGGCGAACCGATCGACAACATCGGCCAGCACGCTGTGCTCCACGTGTTGGATCCTGGCGTGGAGTGATGCCACATCGTCTGTCTCGTATACAGGTACGGCTCGCTGGGTGATTATCGGGCCGTGATCGACCTCTTCGTCCACGAAATGGACGGTGACACCTGTGAGCTTCACCCCATGCTCGAGCGCTTGTTCAACAGCTCGGGCACCGGGGAATGATGGGAGCAGGGATGGGTGAACGTTGATGATCGCCAGGGGGAACCTCTCGATCGCATACGCACCGAGAACGCGCATGAACCCAGCCAGAACCAGGGCCGTTGCACCGTAGCCAGACGCGGCGTCACAGATAGCTTCGGTAATTCCGTCACGCCCCTCCCGACTGTCAGGCGTCACGACGACGGTTGGGATGCCGGCCTCGACAGCTCGTTCGAGACCACGAACACCCTCACGGTCTGAGATGACAACAGCGATCCGGAACGCATCGCTCGAGAAATCGATGAGTGCCTGCAGGTTGCTTCCAGACCCGGAGATGAGGACAGCGATCGGGAGCGGTTCAACGGACATCCACACCATTCTAGAGGAGGTCGGCTGGCCGGATTCAAGGATGGACTCGACCACGGCGCACCGGTGTCGCCATGCGGTCTACTCGTGGAGCGATGTTCCTCGCATCGCAAGGTGGGGTAGGACGAGAGCATCGAGGAACGGTTCCGGATCACCCTCCCATCCCATACCTGCCATCTCGGACCGAGTTCGTCTTCCACCGATCGCACGCATGATCTCGAACGATGTCGCGGCAAGAGTTGCGACAGGGTCCTCGTGGCCGATGTCCCAACCCATGCCCGAGTCGGTCGATTCGATACGGATCGTTGGAAGGTTCCGAGCAGAAAACGTTCCGCGCACTGATCGTGCGTGACCGGCGGCTGCGAAATGAATGTCCATGAGATCACGGCCAGACGTGTCGTTGTAGGCGTTCCTCAAGTCGAATTCATGGTGCAGGATGTCACCTATCGCTACGGGTCCGAGGATCGACGAAGGTATGGGACCAAGCGCTGATTGCAGCGTATCGGGGAGACCAAGACGTTCGATATTGTCGAAGGTCGCTGCCGCCTCCTCTATGGTGCCGTTCCACTCCTCGATCACACCATCGAGGGACATCCATGACCGATCACGTACCTGCTTGTCGGTCCACTCGTCCGATGCGAAACCCTCGAACACGCCGTTTGTCGTGTCCATCGAGATCCCTGCGAGGTGTCGCACAACATCCCCCGCCGTCCACTCCGGGCATGCTGGAACCATCACGAGTGGATCCTTGTCAGCGATCAGCTCGACGATTCGTACCTGGGCACGGACATAGCTCTCTGCGAACATTCCGCTAGCCGTTCATCGCTTCAAGCATCGCTGATCCCATATCCGTTGGCGTTGGAGCGACAACAACACCCGCACCTGTAAGTGCTTCGATCTTGGCACCCGCCGTCCCCTTGCCTCCGGAAATGATCGCACCGGCGTGACCCATCCGTTTCCCTGGTGGGGCGGACGTACCTGCGATGAATCCTGCGACCGGCTTCGTCATGTTCGCCTTGATCCACTCCGCCGCCTCTTCTTCGGCCGTTCCACCGATCTCTCCGATCATGATGACACCCTCGGTTTCAGGATCATCGTTGAAGACCGCCAGACAATCGACGAAGTTCGTTCCGTTCACTGGATCACCACCGATTCCGATAGCCGTCGTCTGACCGAGACCGTTGAGTGTCAGCTGATGCACAGCCTCGTACGTCAACGTGCCAGAGCGCGATACGACACCGATCTTTCCTGGTGTATGAATGTAGCCGGGCATGATGCCGATCTTGCACTCCTGAGGGGTGATCACTCCTGGACAGTTCGGTCCGACGAGCCGGACACCCTTGCCAACGAGGTATCGCTTTGCGATGACCATGTCGGCCACCGGTATCCCCTCGGTGATCGCGATGATGAGTTCGACGCCGGCGTCAGCGGCCTCCATAATGGCATCAGCGGCGAAAGGCGGCGGAACGTACACGACCGTCGCGTTTGCTCCTGTTTCCGCTATCGCCTCAGCGACTTCACGATAGATCGGAACGTTCACGTTGTAGGTGTCGTCCCTCCCCTGCACTCCGGAGTGATCAGTGTCCCCTGTGAACGTTTCGACCTGACCGGCGCGCGAGGGGTGGACCGCTCCGACCATCTGTGTGCCGTACGCGATCGCCTTGTCCGTATGGAAGCGACCGGTTTTCCCCATACCCTGAATCAGGACCTTCGTGTCCTTGTTTACGAGCACACTCATCGGGTCAACTCCACGATCTTCTCAGCTCCGTCTTTCATGTCCACCGCACTCACAACGTTGAGGCCTGACTCGTCGATGATCCGTTTCCCGAGTTCGACGTTCGTACCTTCGAGTCTGACGACAAGGGGCACTTCCAGCCCAACCTCCTTGACCGCAGCGACAACACCTTCGGCGATCGTGTCGCAGCGCATAATCCCGCCAAAGATGTTGACGAAGATGCCTTTCACGTTGGGGTCAGCGGTGATGAGCTTGAAGGCCGCAACGATCTGGTCCTTCTCAGCACCCCCACCAACATCGAGGAAATTGGCAGGTTCGCCACCGACATAGTTGATGATGTCCATGGTCGCCATAGCCAGACCGGCGCCGTTGACCATACAACCGATCGAACCGTCGAGCTTGATGAATGAGAGTCCGTACTTCTCAGCCTCAGCTTCGGCCGCATCCTCCTCCGACTTGTCCCGCAGCGCTTGCACGTCGGGGTGGCGGTACAGGGCGTTCGCTTCGAAAGCCATCTTGCCATCGAGAGCCATCACGCGGCCATCGGTGGTGACCACGAGCGGATTTATCTCCACAAGGTCCGTGTCGAGATCAACAACCGCATCCGTGAGCATCTTGAGGAACTTGACGCCGTTCTTGAAGGCATCCCCCTCGAGCCCGAGACCGTAGGCGATCCTTCGTGCCTGGAAGTCAACCAGACCGAAGGCGGGATCGATCTCCTCGCGGATGATCTTCTCTGGTGTCTCCTCGGCAACGACCTCGATCTCCGTGCCACCTTCGGTCGATGCCATGACCATGTTGTGGCTCGTCGAGCGGTCAAGCACGACCGAGACGTACAGTTCGGTTGCGATGTCAATACCTTGCTCGATGTAGAGCCGATTAACGACCTTGCCCTCATCACCCGTTTGGATGGTCACGAGGGTCGAGCCGAGCATCTGTGATGCCAGGGTGCGGACCCTGGCCTCCGCAGCCTCGATTCCACCGTCGATCCCATCGAGCACGACGGTGACCCCACCGATTTCTGGGTGCTCCTTGAAGCGACCCTTCCCGCGACCACCCGCGTGGATCTGCGATTTCACGACAACAACCGGGTTGCCGGTCGACTCGATCAGTTGGCGAACTGCAGTAACCGCTTCGTCGACCGATGTCGCCATGACACCTGCTGGCACGGCGATCCCGCGCTCCTTCATCAGTGCTTTCGCCTGATATTCGTGAATCTTCACGTGCCCTCCTCAGGAGCCTTGGTATCTGAAAACTGTGTGCGAACCCATGCCTGTATGTCGTCGAGTGATGTGCCAGGTCCAAAGATCGGAGAGATGCCTGCTGCTTCGAGCACCGGTTTGTCGCCATCGGGGATGATCCCACCTCCGAAGACGACGATGTCGTTTGCGTTACGGCGCCCGAGTTCATCGACAACAGCGGGAAAGAGCGTGAGGTGTGCACCAGAGAGAGCGGAAAGGCCAACCCCGTCTACATCCTCCTGCACAGCGACCTCAGCGATCTGAGCTGGTGTGTGGTGCAGACCGGTGTAGATGACCTCGCATCCAGCGTCACGCAACGCCCGCGCGACGACCTTGGCGCCTCGATCGTGACCGTCGAGGCCAGGCTTTGCTATCAGAATCCGAACCGGCATCACGTTGGATGGTAGCGAGAGAGCGATCGCTCCTAGGAAAGTGTCGGCAACATGTATTCGTCAAGGCTTTCCTAGCCTGAGGACGTGACCGATCTCAGCCCGATCGTCGTTCTCATCGCATCACTGACGCTCGTCGCCACCGCCGTTGGGGTCTCGATGTACCTCCGGCTTGGATTCGAGCGCACGATCTTGTGGGCCTCCGTTCGCGCTGCCGTACAACTGACTCTTGTCGGTGTGCTTCTTGCCTACGTTCTCTCGTCGGGGTGGGACCGTGTGCTCGCCCCCGCATGGATCGTCACGATGGTCACCATCGCGGCTTTTGTCGTGTCCCGGCGGGCAAGATCGCGCAATGTGTTCACTGCTGCCCTGCTGTCCGTCGGTGGGTCAACGCTGCTGTCACTCGTGGTGGTGTTCGGATTCGGTGT
>JAMBLJ010000221.1 GCA_023336815.1 Actinomycetes bacterium | reverse complement strand
CCAGAACGTGTACTCGATGGACGAACCCTCGATGACGTAATCAACGCGATACACGACGGAGTTCTTGGGGCCGACTCCCTCGAAAGTTCCACGGTCGGCCCCCAAAGGACCATCATTCGAGTATCCCTCCGAGAACAACTCCTGGACGGACATCGGAAACTCGAAAGAGACGATGCCCTGGACGAGACGCGTCTTACCTGCAAGAACGGGATCGTCAGAGAAGATTCGCATCTCGACACCCTCAGTCTGGACACCGGGAATCGTGAGGGCGAGATCGTCGGTGCCGCCCAATGGATTTACGTCGGTCGGAACCCAGTCGACACCATCCCGGCTGGTCCACGCAGATGGAGCCTCACCAGCCGCCGACCATCCCCAAAGCACCAACGAATCGTCCGCTTGGGCGAGCAACCTGATGTACCTGCCCCTCATCTCATCCGGGAGGAGGCTGCGCTCCCACGCAACACCATCGGTCGAGGTGAGGAGCCAGCTGTCCTGACGCCGCTCTCCATCTGCCACCGGCTCGAAGTTGTCATCCCACACGGGATCGCTGTCCGTTGCGTAGAACGTGCCGTCGAAGGCGACGATCTTGCTGTCGATGGACAGCTGTGATCGCTCCCACGTCCAGGTCCCAAGGTGCGTCTCTGTCGATTCAGACGACTCCGGCAACGTTGTGAGCGACGAGGGCTCTGTATTCACGTCGGTGGACGGATCCTCTACGGTCGATCGAATGAGGAAGGCCGACCCGATGAGGAACACGACCGCCACGCCAACAGCACCGGCCACGAGAAGTCCCTGCCATCGTCTCTCCACCGAAACGGGCGTACCGGAGTCGGAAATCCGTACGGTGTCGACGAGCGCGAGGGCCTCAGCGACCGATACTGCCATCTGGCTGTCGCCGATCTGTTCGGTGTAGGTGCGAATCTGGTCTTCGATGATGGTCATGACCCCTCCACCTTGAGTTTGCGGCGCAGCTTCTTCATGCCCCGGTCGGTGTGTGTTTGGACCGACGACTTGGAGATGCCGAGGACATCGGCGACCTCGTTCATCGTCCAGTCGTAGCCGTGGAGAAGCATGATCACGATGCGTTGCACCTCGCTGAGTGAAACCAGTGCATCAGGGAGGCCTGGCTCGACCCAAGGCGCGTCCTCTCTTGCGACTGCCGGGAACAGGATCGTCCTCTTGCGGGTCATTCGGCGTGCCTTGTCGCGCCCGACAACGAACAGATATGCACCAGGGTTGTCCATCTCAGAGACCCGGCCCCAGTTTTCCCAGGCGTAGGCAAGCGCCTCCGCAGTGGCTTCCCGGCCGATCTCGATTCCAAATGCAGCTGTCAATGCACTCCGGACCCTTCGTTCGTGTTCAACGACGAACTCGGTGAACGCTGTAGTGAGGGTGTCCTCTCCCACGTGTCCCTCTACCCCTTTACCTGAAGGAAGCAACGACGAGCCATTCCGTACGACACATTGTCGCGAAATACCAGTCCCCCTTTCAAGGGGGACGGCAGAAGAGCGAAGCGATGATGCAGGGGGATGGGGACTCGAGCCGTGCGGCCAATGTTGGTTGGGCTTTGGGATGCCGAGTCGCCCGTGCGACGCCTGGTTGGGCTTCAGAGACAGAGCGTGACTTGGGAACGACGCGGGTTCCCATCCCCCGAGCTCGAAGACTCGCTTGTCCCCCTTGAAAGGGGAACTGGTCCGGTTCGGGCCCCGGGGAACTCCGGGCTGCTAGCTGACGGCTTCTTCTACGCGATCTCGACGCCTGTGTCGCCTTCGGTGATGCGGCCGATGACTGCGGAGTCCATGTCGGTTGTTTCGAAGGCCTGGAGTGTGGCATCCACATCGTCCTCTGCCACGATGGCGACGAAGCCGATACCCATGTTGAAGGTGCGGAACATGTCGCCTGGCGGAACCTTGCCGAGTTTCTGGAGAACATTGAACACGTGGGGGACCTCCCACCGCGAACGCTCGAGTACCGCTCGGGTCCCCTCGGGGAGCACACGGACGACCTTGCCAGGCAGGCCTCCTCCTGTGATGTGCGAAAGAGCGTGCGGTCGGACCCTGGCGAGCAGGTTGGTGACTGCAGGGGAATACACGATGCTCGGCTCGAGAAGCACATGGGCTGTCGGGATATCCGTGTCGGGGAACGGCTCATCGAGCGGTAGATGTTTCGCTGCGATGGCCCGCACCAGCGAGAACCCATTCGACCGGAGGTTGGGGCTTTTTACACCAACGATCACGTCACCAGGCGACACGAGATCGCTGTCGATCTCATCGCCCAGCTCGACGATCCCGAGGGCAGTCGCTGAGATATCGAACTGGTCTGCTGCCATCACTCCTGGATGTTCTGCGGTCTCTCCACCGAGAAGCGAAATATCAGCATCGGCACACGCATCGGCGATCGACTCAACGATCGTCTCGACCCGGTCGAGGTCGAGGAAGCCAACGGCGACGTAGTTGGTAAGAGCGATCGGCTGAGCACCAGCGGCAGCGAGATCATCGGCAACCATGGCAACGACGTCATAACCGAGGCCTTCCAGCAGACCCGCTTGGCGTGCGATCTCACCCTTCGTACCGACGCCGTCCGTGGACATCATCAGTACGGGGTGTTCGAACCCTGCTGGTATCTGTAGACCCGCGGCGAAACCGCCGAACCCACCAACGACATCCTCGGTCCAGGTGCTCGTGACGCGCCAACCTATGCGATCGACGAGTTCGTCGGCCGCATCGAGGTTCACTCCTGCAGATTCATAGCTTGTCATGGCAATCGTTCGAGAAGGAATTTGTTGTCCGTTACAGGCACTTCGGTCGGGTAGCTCCCTGACAGACACGCTGTACAGAACGCATCGGCATGTGATCCGGTTGCCTGGATGAGGTTTTCAAGGTCAAGGTACACCAGTGTGTCGACGTCAAGCTCACTAGCGATATCCACGACGTCGCGATCTGCAGCGAGAAGGGTGGAGCGATCGCCGGTATCCATGCCGTAGAAACATGGCCATCGGTACGGTGGCGACGAGATTCTGAGGTGCACTTCTGTTGCACCCGCCTCCCGGACCATGGCGACGAGTTGCTTGGTCGTCGAACCTCGCACGATGGAGTCATCGACGAGGACAACCCGTTTTCCTCCAACGACACCAGGCATTGCATTGAGTTTCATCCGGATTCCGCGCTCACGGATCGCCTGTGCCGGTTCGATGAACGTTCTCCCCACGTACCGGTTCTTCACGAGTCCATCGGTGTACGGAACACCCGAAACCTCGGCGAATCCCTGTGCCGCCGGGATCCCGGACTCGGGTACCGGCACAGTGATGTCGGCAGCGACAGGAGCCTGGATGGCGAGACGGCGACCCATCTCCCTGCGGGTGGTCTGAATCGTCTCGCCGAGCAGCGTTGAGTCTGGGCGGGCGAAGTACACGAATTCGAAGATGCAGAGGTGCGTATCTTCCTCGTCGAACGGAAAGCGGCTTCGTGGCCCTTCGTGATCGATGATCACCATCTCACCCGGCGCAACTTGACGAATGAACTCTGCACCCAGAATGTCCAGCGCAGCGGTTTCGGATGCCAGCACCCAGCTGTCCTGGAGTCGGCCAAGGCACAAGGGCCTGAATCCTCTGGGATCACGAACACCAACGAGTGTCGACGTGTCCATCACCGTGAGCGTGAACGCACCTTCGAAAGAGGGCAGCGCAACGACGAGCGCATCCTCAAGAGTTACCGTGCCCTCTTGCATCGCTCGACCGATCGCTTCGGTCATCAGCTCCGAATCCGTCGTGGCTGCCAGCGGTCCAAGCATTTCAGCAAGAGCCGAGGTGTTGGTCAGGTTGCCGTTGTGGGCGAGAGCGATCCCGTTCGTATCGAGGTGGCGGAAGACGGGTTGGGAGTTCTCCCAGCTGTTCGAGCCCGTCGTCGAGTACCTGGTGTGACCGATCGCGAGTCCGCCGGGCAGTCCGGCGAGGATGCTCTCATCGAAGACCTGAGCGACGAGACCGAGATCCTTGTAGACCGTGAGGTTGTCCCGATCGCTCACAGCGATCCCTGCGCTCTCCTGCCCACGATGTTGAAGCGCGAACAGACCGAAGTAGGTGAGCCGGGCAGCGTCGATATCGGGACCGATGATCCCGAATACGCCACAGGCCTCTCCCGGGCGATCGAGGTCGGGGTCACTTATGTAGTGCTCGTTCACGGCGCGCAGTGTACCAATGACGCCGAACGGGGCGACTTGTCTGCGATGTCAGATGAAGATCGTGAGTGCGATAGCGAGCAAGGCCATTGCAGCGGCGATCACGGTTCGGATCATCCGAGCATTCGGTTTGCCGACGGCGAACACAGACCAGAGCCAGGCGATGAGAATTCCGCTGGTGAAGCCTCCGAGATGGGCCTGCCATGAGATGTTCGGGATCATGAACGGCAGAGCCATATTGATGACGAGAAGTACTCCGAGCTGGTTGAACATGGCGCGCCCACCGGGTGTCTTTCGCATCTTCCATGCCACGAACATCCATGCTCCGAACAGCCCGAAGATCGCACCGGATGCACCGATCAGGATGAAACGACCTGTCGGATCGATGGCATATGCAGCAAGACCACCGGCGCCTGCGGTGGCGACGTAGAGCGATGCGAACGCGGGACCTCCCACCTGTTGTTCGAGTCGGGGGCCAAAGAGATAGAGGGCATACATGTTGAACCCGATGTGCATGAGACCACCATGAAGGAGCGCAGCGGTGAAGATGCGGTACCAGTTCCCGAGGCTGACGAGGACGTTGACCTGGCTCAGGTTGGTGAGGAGCCAGTGGTCGATGTCTGGCGACAGGTACCCGGCGACGAATATCGCGGCGGTGATGCCGATGATCGTGAACGACACCGGTGAGGATTGGAATGACGGTCTGCCGATGGTGTTGCGCGCTTGGATGACCCGAGCCCCTGGTGCGGGGGCTGCACACTCCGGGCATTTTTGACCGACGGAGGCATCGTGTGAGCATTCGACGCAGATCGGTCTGCCACAAGTAGTGCACGACAACCGTGTTGCACGGTCAGGGTGCCGGTAGCAGGTTGTCACATCGTGTTCTTCCATCGTCATAGAAAGGTAACGATAGGGACGGTGGTGGTGTTCCAGCCAGACATCAGATATCAGACGACAGACTGCTTCTTCACGTCTATGTCGCTTCTGCGAGGGTCTTGATGCCGTTGAGGACAGCTTGCATGTTGGTGCGTTGTTCCTCGTCGCGGGCAGCGATGATCTCCTCTTCGCGGTCCGGGTACTTGGCGATTGCGGTTGTGAGGCCGCTTGGACCGGGTCCGAGAATCCGGTGATATCGCAGCATCGTTCCGGTATCCGTTGCATCGAGAAGATACGTCCACGTTGCACCAGGATTGTCCCTATCACTCACGGCCCACCCGAAAGCCTTTTCGGGCTCGTAGGTGACCAGCCATGATGTGGTTTCCCACGTGCGAACGTCGCGCTTGTTGTGGCCGATGAACCTGGCATTGATCGCGGGTCCATCGTCGAGCCACTCCGCGCGCACGAACTCCTCCTGGAATCGCGCAGGCAGGTTGATGTCAGACACGAGACCCCAGACGACCGACGTAGGAGCATCGATCGAAACCGAAACCTCAACAACAGGACCATCGGAGAAGAGAGACATGGAAGGTGAGAATAGAGGAACGCCCAAGGCTCCGGATGGTTCGAGTGACGGTCGACAGTTCACAGCTCACAGAAGGAGATTCTGAGTTGTCCGTCAGGGATTCACCTTTCCGAACTGTGAACTGTCAGCTGTGAACTGTCAACTCTCGCGGCTTCTTCTTCCACAATTCTGTTGCCTGTTGGAAGGCGTAGGCGGCTCTGAGAACGTCGATGTCGGCGTGGTGGCGGCCAACGATCTGAAGACCGACGGGGAGTCCATCGTCAGTGAAGCCCGCCGGGATCGATATCGCAGGGAGTTCCACCGCCGATATGTAGTAGCACGACGCGAACCAGCTGGTGTAGTTCTCCATCGGTACTCCGTTGATTTCGGTGGGGTACTCAACAGCGATAGGGAAGGGGGGAACCGCGGAGGTGGGAATGGCGAGGAACCGATGGTCGTCGAAGAACCGCAGCACTCGTTCGCGCAACCTGGTCCTTGTCTCCGCCGCCCGACCAAGGTCGGAAGGTGTGAGGCTCAACCCGTACTCGGTGTTCCACTTGATCGTGTCCTTATACGACGCCGGGTCGCGTTCGATCACTTCGGCGAACTGCTTGGCGTACGAGTACCCCCTCCACACCTTGAACGCTTCTTCTGCGCCGGTGAAGTCAGGACTGGCATCGGTCACCGAGAACCCGATCTGCTCAAGGACCGAGCGGGCGGGCTGGAGGGCTCTTGTCACTGCGGGGTCGATCGGAAGACCGCCAAGATCTTCGGACCACGCAAGACGGACATCCTTCCAGTCCGCTCCGAGTGGGGTCGCGAAGTCGGATCCTGGTTGACGGATCGAAACAGGTATTCGGTCGTCGGGGCCGGCCGTGGCAGCCATGAACAGGGAGATGTCCTCGACGGTTCGCGCCATCGGCCCATGCACTGAGTGTGTCCACCACGCATCCTTCGTCGGCCAACTGGGGATTCGTCCCGGTGATGGCCTGAACCCGACCGTGTTCGTGAAAGAGGCAGGATTTCGCAGAGACGCCCCGTAGTCGGAGCCATCGGCAAGAGACACCATTCCTGCGGAGACCGCCACACCTGCACCACCAGATGATCCCCCAGGCGTGTAGGCGGTGTTCCACGGGTTCAAGGTTGCGCCGAACACCTCGTTGAACGTCTGGCTTCCGGCTCCATGCTGTGGTGTGTTCGTCTTCCCCAGTGTTACCGCGCCCGCGTCCTGCATTCGTTGGACGATCAGCGTGGTTCGGGTCGGGACGAACGATGCGTACACGGGGCTCCCGAACGTCGTTCTGATGCCAGCCGTCTCGTGCAGGTCTTTGTGTGCGACAGCCAGACCTGTGAGAAGCGGGATGTTCCCTCCGCCGGCCAGGGTCGTGTCGGCTGCCTCAGCCATCGCCATGGCGATGTCTGGCACCAAGGTGACGATCGCGTTGAGGTCGCCGTTTGTTCTATCGATCTGGACGAGATGGGCCTCGAGCAGTTCTTGTGCCGAGATCTCGCGACGCCGCAGCATCGCGGCGTGGTCAACAGCTCGTAGGAAGACGAGCTCTGTCATCGCATGCGCCGAGGGAGGGCATCGGCCCATATACGCCGCGCCGCTGACAGGTCCATCGAACCAGCCGCACCAAAGCCGAGCTGGTCGCCTCCCATTGTTCCAATTCGCCGACGTGGCACGGATGTTTCGAGATCGCGCTCATGGGTTATCGCAACGACACGCAACGGTGTCTCGTCGAAAAGCTCACGGCCAGATACGTCATCGACACGAAAACCGGTGCCCGATACGAACGCGATCTCGGCAAGGGCAACCGCAAGACCTCCAACCGAGACATCGTGCAGAACCGGTACATCAAAGGCCATTTCGACAACCGATGCGATGAGCTCACGGGCCGTGGCACCATCGACATCCAGCGGTCTGCCTCGAAGAGTTCCGTTGATGATCCTGTCATACGCCGAACCGCTGAAGTCGTCGCTCGCTTCCTGGCCGATGAGCCAGATACCCATCCCCTGTTCTGCCCTGTCGAGTCGCGGTGGCCGGTCAGGCATCGGATCGCAGAAACCGAGCATGCCCACGACAGGAGCCGGATAGATGTCAACCCCATCTGTCTGGTTGTAGAACGACACATTGCCTCCGACAACCGGCACGTTGAGTTCCTCGCAGGCCCATGCCAATCCATCCGTCGCCTCGACGAACTGCCACATGACTTCCGGATTCTCAGGATTACCGAAGTTGAGGTTGTCCACCAGTGCATACGGTTGTGCTCCCGTGACAGCGACATTCAATGCGGATTCAAAGACGATGCGAGCTGCACCGCGACGCGGATCGAGATAGGTACGTAGCGAGTCTCCATCTGTTGAGACAGCCATCCCCTTGTGTGTCCCCTTGATGCGAAGCAGCGACCCGTCGTGTCCAGGTTCGATCACGGTATTGAGGAACAGGGTGTGGTCGTACTGCGAGGAGATCCACGAACGGTCACCGATCGCTGGATCATCCAGCAACAGATTGAGCGTCTTTGCGACGTCTATCTCGTCGGGAATTGCGGGTTCGGAGTCCCAGAGAGCGTTGAGATAACACGGTCGCTCGTATGGCCGGTCGTACCTTGGTGCGTCATCGGCAAGGGATGCAGCTGGAACCTCCGCTACGAGCCGGCCCTCCGCAAAGACCCTCAGGTCTGGACCGTCGGTGATCGTCCCGATCTGTGACGCGTCGATCTCCCATCTGGCAGCGATGGCGAGCACGTCCTCCACATGTTCCGGGGTCACGATCGCAAGCATCCGCTCCTGTGATTCGGACATCAAGATCTCGCCTGGTGTCATGCCTGGCTCGCGAACATGGACCGCATCGATGTCGACATCCATACCCATTCCGCCGTTTCCGGCCGTCTCGGATGTTGCACACGAGATGCCAGCCGCACCGAGATCCTGGATAGCTACCACAAGACCGCGGTCATACAACTCGAGGCATGCCTCGATGAGCTTCTTCTCCTCGAAGGGGTCGCCTACCTGCACGTTTGGTCTCTTCTCCTCGTCACCAGCCTCGAACGATGCCGAAGCGAGTATTGAGGCTCCTCCGATGCCATCTCGACCGGTGGCGTTTCCCAGGAGGACTGCGATGTTGCCGACGCCCGAGGCTGCAGAAAGAACAAGCTGCTCCCGCTTCATGAGTCCGAGAGCCATCACATTGACGAGAGGATTTCTAGAGAATCGGTCAGCGAACTCGACTTCACCGCCGAGGGTTGGCACACCAACGGCGTTCCCGTAGCCTGCAATTCCCGAGACGACTCCGTCCAGCAGGTATCGATTGTGAGGGTCATCGAGTGGACCGAACCGGAGTGGATCCCACAGCGCGATTGGCCGCGCTCCCATCGTGAAGATGTCTCTGAGTATCCCGCCGACCCCGGTTGCTGCCCCCTCATGTGGTTCGACGAATGAGGGATGGTTGTGGCTCTCGATCCGTAGGGCCGCCAACCATCCATCGCCGAGATCGACCACACCTGCGTTCTCGCCTGGACCGACAACGACCCACGGCTGATCTGAACGGAACTTGCCGAGGTGCACTCGAGATGACTTATAGGAGCAATGCTCCGACCACATCACGGAGTACATCGCAAGCTCAGCGGTACGCGGCGTACGGCCAAGCAGATCGATCACAGCATCGTATTCATCGTCGGTCATGCCGAGACGTTGGTGGTCGGGCTTGTCCTGGATTGTCATGCAACAACCGAGGCTGTCGCCGAAACGAAGGATTCCAGCAGCACTCTGCCATCGGTCGATCCAAGGATGTCCTCGACAGCGCGCTCGGGGTGTGGCATCACACCGACGATCGTGCCGTTGGCGTCGGCAACGGCTGCGATGGAGTCCGTGGATCCGTTGGGGTTCATCTGTTTGCCTGAGGCACCTGAAGAGTCGCAGTACCGCAGTACGACGTTCGGCGACGGTGCACCGTCGATAGCCGCTGGCAGCACGTAATTGCCCTCGTACGAGTTGAGAGGGATCTGGAGCAGATCACCCACAGATGTATGGGACGTCAGGATGCTGTCTGTCGACTCCACACGTACGGTCACCGTCCTGCAGATGAATCTCAGATCTCGATTCGCGACGAGTGCACCTGGCAATAAGCCGGCCTCGCACAGGATCTGAAACCCGTTACAGATCCCGAGTGTCGGTGTTCCCTGTCGGGCGAGCCGCTCGACCTCGGCCATGACAGGGGAGAATCGAGCGATCGCCCCGGTACGGAGATAATCACCGTGGGCGAAGCCCCCCGGCAATACGACGCCGGTTGCACCGGATAGGTCGTCGTCCCTATGCCAGACGAGTTCCGCATGAGAGCCCAACAACGCAAGGGCGTATCGGGCGTCGTGTTCGCAGTTCGTGCCAGGGAACACGACAACAGCGATGGTCACGAAACGTTCTCGATCGTGTAGTTCTCGATAACCGGATTGGCGAGCAGCTTTCGGCACATGGCTTCGACCTGGGTAGCCGCTTCTTGTGCTGTGTCAGCTTCCAGTTCGATACTGATCACCTTGCCGAAGGACACGCTGTGGACACCGGCAAAGCCGAGGTCTGTGAGGGCCCTCGAGGCTGTTGCCCCTTCTGGGTCGGAGAGTCCTGAGCGACGCTCGATCGTGACACTGAAGGTGTGCTTCATAGTGCACCCATGTGTGTGAGATACGTATCGAATGATCGATCGGTGAGTCGTTCGTATGCTTCGATGTAGCGAGCCGAGGTTGCGGCTGCGACATCGACAGGGAGATCTGGTGCGGGGGGTGTCCTGTCCCAGTCAGGTTGGGTATCGAGCCAGTCGCGCACCGGTTGTTTGTCGAAAGAAGGCATGACAGCACCTGGCTTCCAGGCATCGACTGGCCAATACCTGGATGAATCCGGCGTGAGTACCTCGTCGATCAGAACGATCTCTTCTCCGACGATGCCGAACTCGAATTTTGTGTCGGCGAGGATGATGCCGCGCTGCGCCGCATAGTTCGCTCCTGCGTGATAAATCTCCAGGGATCGCCTCCGGAGCTTCTCGTAGAGATCATCTCCAACGTACTCCCGCGCCTCGGCCTCGGTGAGGTTCTCATCATGTCCAGATTCGGCCTTCGTGGCTGGTGTGAAGATCGGTTCAGGGAGTTTGCTGGCCATCTGGAGACCTTCGGGGAGATGCTCGGTGGTCGGGCCTCCGCCAGAACTGTATTCCTTCCACGATGATCCGTAGAGATAGCCGCGGATCACACATTCCATCGGGATCACGCGGGCGGCCTCAACGAGCATCGCACGACCTGCGTACTCGGCCTGTTCCTCAGCCGTCAGAAAATTCATTTCGCTGATGTCGGCGGTGATGAGATGGTGTCGGGTTGTAAGTACATCGAACCAGTGCAGTGAAAGCCCGGTCAGCACCTGGCCCTTGCGCGGTATGGCCTGGCCAAGAACAACATCGAACGCAGAGATCCTGTCTGTTGCGACCATGAGCAGCCGAGTGTCATCGACTCGGTAGAGCTCGCGGACCTTGCCCGATCCAAGATGTTCCAGCGCTGGCACAAGGGGGAGGATAGTT
>JAMBLJ010000220.1 GCA_023336815.1 Actinomycetes bacterium | reverse complement strand
GGCCCGTCCGAGTTCGACACGCTTCTGGATTCCATAAGGCAGCATCCCAACCGGATAGAAGCGCCACGCTTCGATCTCGAGCAAGTCGATGATGTCCTCTACCATCGCCCGGTTCGCGATCTCTTCCTTCTTGGCTCTACCAAACCAGATAGCGCCGCTCAACCATCCTACGTCAGTTCGAATGTGCCGACCCAGGGTGATATTCTCGATCACGGTCATGTGGGCGAACAGTTCAATGTTCTGGAATGTACGCGCGACGCCGAGTTCTGCAATCTTGTCGGGGCGGAGGCCGAGAACCGACTCGCCCTTCCAGAGAATATCGCCCTCTTGCGGTCGGTACACACCGTTGAGACAGTTGAACGTGGATGTCTTCCCTGCACCGTTCGGCCCGATGACCGCAAAAAGCTCACCCTCGTTCACAGCGAAACTAATGCCGCTGAGAGCCTTCACGCCCTTGAAAGATAGGTTCACATCGCGGAACTCGAGAAGCGGACCTGTCATGACAGCCACCGTTTCCGACGCTTGTAGTGCTTCACGTCCTTGAAAGACTTTCGTTCGCCACCCTCGGTACGAAGGCCGAGGTAGAATTCTTGAACATCCTCATCGCCGAGGAGTTTCGACGATTCGCCGTTCATAACGACCTTCCCCGTCTCCATGATGTAGCCGTAGTCGGCAATCGACAGGGCCATGCTCGCATTCTGCTCGATGAGCAGCACACTCGTTCCCTGCTTGTTGATATCAACGATGATGTCGCGGATCTGCTGCACGAGCATCGGGGCCAAACCGAGTGAGGGCTCATCAAGGATGAGCAGCTTCGGATTCGACATCAGCGCCCTCCCGATCGCAAGCATCTGCTGCTCACCACCGGACAGGTACCCCGCAGAATCCTTTCGACGGCTCTGCAACGCCGGGAACATCTCCATGACCCTTTGATATGCACTCTTTTCGCTTGACGAGCTCTTGTTGGTGATCGCACCTGTCTTGAGGTTGTCATCAACGGACATCTCGGCGAAAACTCGCCGGCCCTCCATGACCTGCGATATTCCCGCACGCACGATGTGGGATGCATCCTTGTCGTCGATACGCGAGCCGTTCCAGTTGACGTGTCCCTTTGTGACGTCACCTTCGTGCACGTCGAGGAGCCCGGTTATCGCACGCAGCGACGTGGTCTTGCCCGCTCCATTCGCTCCGAGAAGCGCAACGATCTGGCCATCGCGTACCTCAATCGAGAGTCCCCGCAGCACGAGGACAACGTCGTTGTAGACGACCTCCAGGTTGGCTACTTCAAGCATCGGGACAGATTCCTCTCGAGTGTTGTCGGGGTGGGGTGCGGCCGATCGCCGCACCCCACCAGTTGTCTGTTACTTACAGTTCGTAGCAGGCTGCCGAGAAGTCGTACGCGGCTGCTGCATCCGAGGTGAAGAAGCCACCCGACGGCGACTCGGTGGAACCGGTGGTTCCGCCGCCCTCTTGCGACAGCGTCTGCTCCGCTCCGCCAGCTGCTGTGTACTCCTCAAGGCTCGGCTTGTAGATCGCACTCGCGCGCTGAACGAATTCGTTCGACGAACCTGCGTAGCTCTGGCTTGGCGCAAGACCGCCGAAGTCGACTGCCGTAAGGCTGTTGACCGCTGCTGCGAATCCCTCGGGCGTTATATCGCCGCTGTCGATCGCGGCCTTGATTGCCTGCTGCAACGACAGTGAATACGACCAGCCGATTGCGAACGCGTCAGATGGACGCCTGTCCGGGTACGCAGCGGTGAGGACCTCAGTCATCTTTGCTGCACCTGGCACGTCGGTGCCCCATGGCACGTTGTAGCCAGACTGGTAGTACGACGCGTCGATGATCGGAGCGACGGGAGAGTCGAGCAGACGGAAGTCATAGCTCGGTGTCGATCCAGTCCATGCACCGGTATAACCGGCCTGCGCTGCTCCGCCAATGATCTCGGCAGCTGTCGATGGGTTTGTCGTCAGGAACGTCCAGTCGGCGCCGGAACTCACGATACCGGTCACGACCTCAGTCTGGTCCTGGCCAGGAATGACAGCGGCTTCGCCGTCATAGACGAGTTCCATGCCGTAGAAGTCGACCGCCTTCTTCACACCAGCGGCACCGTCCTGTCCGTAGTCACCAGGGAACGTCGCAAGGGCAACTGTCTTGGCACCCATTTCGTTTGCGAATCCGAGGACATTCATGGCCTCGATGCAGTAGTTCGTGTACTGCTCCATTGCGAGCCCACCGTCGAAGTCAGGAACGGCCCAACCGGAGTACCACGACAAAGGAATGAACACCATCGAGTCTTCTTTGTACTTCGGCAACGCTGCCACGTTCGTCGGCGAACCTGTCGACTGTCCGAGAGCGAGAACGTCATTACGAATCTTCTCGTACTTCTCGATGTGCTGTTCGACGTTGTAGTTCGTGTCTTCGACAACGATCTCAACCGTCCAACCATCGATACCGCCGTTAGCGTTGACGTCGTCCCAGAACGCAAGTTGCGAGTCTGTGATATCGACCACGAGCGGTGCAAAAAGACCCGTAAGGTCCGCGAGCATGCCGATCGTGATTACCTTGGCGTCCGCATCGACGCCCCTGCCGGTCTTGATGTCACCGCTGGTGTCTGGCGGAGCCGTCGTGGTTGCGGCGGCGGGAGCCGTCGTCGTTGCGGCGGCGGGAGCCGTCGTCGTTGCGCTGCCGCCGGAATCAGCGGTGGTCGTCGTGTCATCGTCACCACTACTGCTGCATGCGGCTGCAACAAGAGCGATAACCACGATCATGACGAGGAAACTCAATCGCTTTCTCATCCGTTTCTCCTTTGTTTCTTTCCTTGGTTCCTCCGCCACCTGTCGGTAGCCGAGAGGCTTGTCGAAGTTAGTACGTGAATGGCCAGCCCTTCCAGTAGTTCCTCACGCGGATCCAGATTCCATATAAGCCAAGTGGCTCAGCGATGAGGAAGACGATGATCAGGACGCCAAAGAGCACAATGTTGAGCTGAAAGATACTCAACCCCGGCCCGGCAGCAGAGGTGGAGATGAAACCGAAGTCATCGGAGCCGGTAGCCACGAAGAAGTCGGCGATCCAGGCGAAAGCGCCGCCGGTTTCCGCCTGGTTCGCAAGCCACAGTGTGAGTTCCTCCACGACACGCGGCAGCATGACAACGAACACCGTGCCAAGCAGCGTGCCAGTGATCGTCCCTGCACCGCCGATGAGGATGATGGCGATGAACTCGATGGAGAGCAACAGATCCCATGTCTCGGGGATGAGGCGGCCGAATACAGCACCCATGAGGGCACCCGCGATTCCTGCGTAGAACGACGAAACCGCAAAGGCCTGCGTTTTCCCTTTCGCCTCGGCTACGCCCATGACCTCGGCTGCGATGTCTCGATCACGGATCGATGCCCATGAGCGACCGATCCTTGTGCGCATCAGGTTCTTGGCGAGTACGGCGAAGACGATGACAAGTCCGAGTAATACGTAGTACGTCTTCGCCGATCGGATCATCTCGATGCCGAACCAGGAACTATCGGTAGAGAACGAGATGATCGGATCGCCACGCCACAGTGCGAACTCCAGGGGTGGCCAATCTCGCCCGGTTGTCGGTCCACCAGCGATTCTCCCGAGATTGCGCCACAGGTACTGACCGATAAACACGAGCCCGAGTGTCACGAAGGCAAGATAGAGGCCTCGAACGCGGACCGCGGTCGGTGCCACGAGTATCCCGACAAGCGCCGCCATCGCACCTGCCGCGGGCAACCAGATCCAGATCGGAAGACCCAGACCCCAGATCGTGTTCCCTGATACGCCGCCGAGGAGAACCGCGGTGTATGCGCCGACCGCCATGAAGAAGGCGTGGCCCAGGGATACCTGCCCGGCAACACCTGTCAACAAGTTGAGACCGAGGGCGGCGATAGCAAAGACGAGCATCCGATCGATGATCAGTAGCCAGTCCGAGTCACCGAGAAACCCAAGGAATGGAAGGGCATGAAGCGGAAGCAGTATGACGATGACCAGGAGCAACGCCATGGAGACGCGTTTCGTGGTTGTCGGGAGAAGCTTCATCTCCGAGGGATAGGAGGTGAAGAGGAGCGGCCTACCTCTCATACGCGTCTTACCTCCTCCGTTCCAAAGATCCCGTATGGCTTGATCAGAAGCACAGCCATCATCAACAACCAGGCAACGATTCCTGCGAAGCCGGTACCGAGCCACGACACAGACCCGAGATAGCTTGCAGCGAACACCTCAGCGAGACCGACGAGCATGCCCCCAACGATCGCTCCAGATATCGAATCCAGGCCACCGATGATCACTGCGGGAAATGCTCGAAACGCGATGAGAGCCGTGAAAGGGGTCACCCCCGCGGCACCTCGCGGGAACACGGACGAGAAGATTCCGCCGATCGCCGCGAGGGCAGCACCGATCCCCCACGCAATGGCGAACACCTTGCCCACGGAAATCCCCTGGGCCATTGCAGCTTCCTGATCGAAGGCAGTTGCACGCATAGCGGTTCCGGTCCTTGTGCGGAAGAACCATGCGAGAAGACCAACTGCGATCATCGCGACAAGAACCGTGACCACCTGGGTGTGTGCAATGCGGATCCCACCAAAGACGAAGACACCTGCACCCCAAGGATCGCCAAGGCCGCGAGACTGGTTTCCCATGTAGTCCACCGTGATGGTTCTGATGATGAGGTCGACACCAAGTGTGATCATCGCGACAGCGAACAACGCCTTGCCGATCATCGGCCGAATCACGATCCGTTCGATGATGACTCCAAGCAAAGCTGTGACCAGAATCGCCAGGATCGCCGACAGTGTCCACTGCACACCGAAGGGCAGGAACGAAAGCCATCGTCCTGGAACGTTTAGCACCGTTGCGAAGTACACGACCATGTAGGCACCGAACGCTGCGATGCCGCCGTGAGCGAAGTTCACAACCTGGGTCGCCTTGAAGATGATCACGAAGCCAAGCGCAAGGATCGCATAGATCGCACCGAGAGCGATGCCGGACGCGAGCGCGTTGCCGAACTTGTCGATGGCATTAGGCGTGACAGCTTGCGCGATGACGAGGGCGGCAATCACGAGTACATCGACTCCACGAGATCGCCAAACATGTCTTTCATCGCGCCACGCTTGAGCTTCTGCGTGGCGGTGAGCTCTCCATCTTCGTGGTCAAGTTCCTTGGGAATCATCCTGAACTTCTTGATCTGTTCGACCCTGGCGAACTTGTCGTTCGTGTCGGTGATGACACCCTGGATCAGCTCAATCACTTCAGGCTTCTCAGCGAGGTCCCTGTAGGTCGTGTAGGGAAGCGCGCGGCGGAGGGCCCAATCACCGACGACGTCGTACTCGATGGCGATGAGTGCGGTGAGGTACTTGCGACCATCCCCAATGACCATCGCCTCCTTGACGTACGGCGACGTCTTGAGGCTGTTCTCGATTTCCGATGGCGAGATATTCTTGCCACCGGACGTGATGATGATGTGCTTGATCCGGTCAACGATCTTCACATGAGAGTCGTCTACCCACACCCCAACGTCACCTGTCTTGAGCCAGCCATCTTCAGTGAATGTCTCTTCGGTCGCCTCGGGCTTGTTGTAGTACCCAACGAAGTTGCCATCGTGTTTCGTCTGGATCTCACCCGTCACCTCGTCGATACGGAGCCCGATAGAGGGATACGGTTCGCCCACGGTGCCAAGTTTGACCCTGTGGTTGAAGTTCAGCGTCGCTACGGCGGCGTTCTCTGTCATGCCGTAGAGCTCGTACATCGGGATACCAAGACCCATGAAGAACTCGAGAACCTCAGGGGCGATGGGTGCAGCACCTGTCCCTGCCCACCGACAACGTCTCAGCCCGATCCGTTCCTGCAGAGCACGAAGAACAAGCGGATACGCGATGGCGTACGCGAGGCGACTCTTCCACGTGAAGTCGCCACCGTGGGCTGCCCTGTCACGTCCAATGAAGGCCGCAAGACGCATGCCGAGAGCGTTGATGGAACGCTTGAAGAACGTCGCATCGCCAAGTTTGATGTGGACCGTTGCGTGGATCTTCTCCCATATGCGCGGTACAGCGAAAAAGAGAGTGGGCTGGACCTCACGAAGATTCGCTTGGACGGTATCAATCGACTCGGCGAAATTGAGTACAACCCCGCT
>JAMBLJ010000219.1 GCA_023336815.1 Actinomycetes bacterium | reverse complement strand
TAACAGGTAGCGCCCTCGGCTGGAATCGAACCAGCGACACCCGGTTTAGGAAACCGGTGCTCTATCCCCTGAGCTACGAGGGCCCAGCGGAAGCTTAACCCCAAGGGTTTCGGAGTGATCGAGGCAGTGGTGGCTTGCCGGATGGTATGGGACAGTGTCCGTTGAGAACAGATATCGCGGCCGCGGTGGGCTGGGTTATGGTGATATGTCTACAGCGTGGAGGTTCCAGGTTCCCGGCACGCCCTTGAGGTCGTGTTTACCTTGGTCCGTGAAGTCGATACCTGATCCGGTCACGGATTCCACGACGGTACGGGTTGCGAGTATTTCGTTGGGGCTGGCCGCTGTCTCGACGCGTGCCGCGATGTGGACGGCGATCCCGGCGATGTCGTCACCAAGTATCTCACACTCTCCAGAATGAATACCGGTGCGGACCTGCAGACCGAGTTCTACCGTTGCCTGCCGTATTGCAACGGCGCACCGGATTGCTCGCGTTGGGCTGTCGAAGCTGGACAGAAATCCGTCTCCAGTTTGTTTGATCTCTTTGCCACCGAAGTGAGCGATTTGATCGCGGGATATCTGGTTGTGTTGCTCGAGTAAGGACCTCCACGGACCATCACCGAGCCGTGCTGCTTGCTTCGTCGAATCGACAATGTCGCTGAACATGACCGCTAGCAGGACTCGATCGGGGGCTGGTCTCGATTTCCCTTTGAGGAGGAGCGCAACGCGGTAGTGCTCCAGGTAGTCCTGGGAATATGAGAGATAGTCAGCGTCGAGTCGTTTCCGGAACATCGAGACGCTGAACACCTCAGCCCAGTCACTAACTGACATCACATAGTCGTCCGCTTCCTGAAAGTAGAGAGGCCACCGTTTCACATGATCTTCCGACCGGAAGAGATTCATGCGGCTTCAATTGAACGCACCGGAACCTGCCCTGGACCGAGCAAACGGCGATGGCATGTACCCGACCGCAGACTCTGGTGTGACCTCGAGAAGTTCGTTGTCCCGCATGCGAATACGTATCGGGTCGCCACAATCCAGACAACGCGTCTCCACGAGAACTTCCTGATCTGGGAAGAGCCAGCGCACGGCTAGCGATTCCATGCCTCACTGTCCATACCATCCAGAGACACCGTCCACACTGATGGCGTAATGCGTCGGGATGCTACTGAACGGAGCCCATGATTCGATGAAATCGGTGTCCCGAGCAAGCCAATAGCCCGCGATGGGTGCGGCCTTTGCGGCGTCCCTCTGCAACTGACGACCCTCCTCCAGGCCAATCCCAAGTGCATCAGCCAACTCGCTGTAATGCGGCGCCCGCCCGGAGGCAACGAAGTGCTCCAGAATCGCGGTGAACCCACTCTGGACCAGGCCCTGATCAGTCATCGCTTCCTCCTCAGCCACGATTGCCGCTCACAACAAGACGACAGCAGAGACACTACTCAGAACCGATCAATTCAACGCACAACTCGCAGGTCACGGTGAGAGTCACGGATTTCGGGACAGCTTTGGTGTCCTCATGAGTGTGGCCGCGTCGATTCGTCACCCATGAACTTCTGAGGCTTTCGAATCAGGTCATCGTCGCAAATGCAGCACCCGACCCGAATGGCTCGTGCCCTCGGTCTTCGTTGAGACCAAGGATCTGGCGCTTCTTCGTGTTGAACTCCTCGTCAGTGAGCACACCGGCATCGCGCAGTCACGCGAGCTTCTCGAGTTCCGCTATGTAGCCAGACGAATCACCGGCAGGAGCGGTTGGCAGCTCGGATGTCGTCGCGGCACCACTCTGTTCGAGATCCGTAGCAGTCACCGTCTGCTGTTCGATGTTGAGCTCGTTCATAGCCTGTTCCAACTCGGCATCCTCGAGCTCTTAGGGGTTCACTCCCGTGTGCACCTCGATCCTCTGCGCGTCCTTCTGAGACATCTTGTGTGCGCCGGACGCGACCATCCCACCGACAAGCACGACTCGGCGTCGCACTCTTCGGCGACGTCTTTCCGCGCGCCTTCGGTGCCGGTCTCCCTGGTCCTAGTCCTGGCGTGCGGCCTCGTCTCCGTGGCATGGGACTCCTCATCGTGGCGCGATTGGACGTAGCGTCCCACATGGGTCCACACCGGGAGACATATTCCCCTCCATCGCGTACCCACCCAAGGCCTTGTGTGGTCGCGTCCCGCTCACGGGACTTGAGGTCCACCGGTAGGGTGGTTGATGGCCAGCGCCTCGACTACTGAAGGAGCATCATGAGCCAGTCCGACGAAGCCTGGAACGATGTAGGTGATCAGTTCAAGAAGCTCGGGTCGACCTTCAAGCAGTTCTACCAGGTGCATGAGAGCAGCGAAGGCGTTGATCCACCCTCCGAGGATGATGTTCGTGACGCGCTACGAACTCTTGGTGACAGCGTGAGGCAGGCATTCGCCACGGTCGGCGATGCGTTCAACGATCCTGAGATCAAGGAGGAGACGAGGTACACCGCTGGTCTGTTCTTCGACGCCCTCGGAGCCACCTTCTCTGGGCTCGGTGATGACATCTCCAATCGCGGTGAAGATGCACAGGAACCCCCTAGCTCGGAACAGGCTCAACGTTCGACAGATCCCGAGGGGCAGGATCTGAACTGAGTATCAGATCCGATCGAGTGGATCGCGTCGTCTGGGGCGGCTGATCCGGAACAATCTCCACGACAGGATGACGACAGTTATCAAACCGATCGCACCCGCGATGGCGAAAATGATGGAGGCGAAGTCCGTGACGGGTTCCAGCGCGCTGTCCTCTAGGCCGCCGATGCCCGCAGCCAGGGCCGATCCGATGAGGAGTCCTGTGACGAGGATCCCAAGTGTGAACATCATCGCGATGCCTCGGAGTGCCTGCACATGCCGATCGATGTCGCTGGTATCGAGTTCGACTTTGAATGCCCCCTGTTTGAGGTTCGTAAACCACTTGAGGAGGCCTTCCTGGAGCGAGGGCATCTGTTCGACGGCTTCCCTGACTGCGAAACTGGCCTGTCTGACCACTGTGTCCTTGATAACGTCCGAGGTGAGCGCCTCCGGGACCTGCTGCTTCAAGGCTTCGAAAGAACGCTCCATGAATTCGGTACCGGTCCAGCTCGGTACGAGTGCGCCGGTGATCGCTTCAGCCTGGGCCATTGACTTCATCGCCAGGGTGAGTTGAGAGTCGAAGCGATAGCCCGATCGCTGCAGGATATCGAGACCAAGCGGGAGCACCTTTGCAACGACCTCGACCTGATAACCCGGTGGTGGATCGAGGTACGGTGTCAACGTCCGTTCGAAATCTTGATAGTACCTTGCATCGTCGGTTTCCCGATAGGGAGTTGACAGGGACTTCAGCGTCTGGGCGAGACCACGGACATCACCGTTCTGGACCGTCAGCAGCAGGCTGCCGAGCTTGATCCTTTGTTGGAAGGTCAGCTCACCCACCATGCCGGTGTCAAGCATGACCATGTCTCCGTTGTCTAGATCGACAAAGACATTGCCTGGATGGGGGTCACCGTGGAAGAAGCCATCGATCATCAGCATCTTGGTAGCGGCGCGTACGACTCGATCGGCGAGAACCTCGCGATCGAGTCCGGCAGAATCGATCGCTTCAGCGTCGGTTGACTTGACGCCATGGATGAATTCGAGGGTGAGAACTCCCGAAGACGAGAGCTCGTACACAACCTCGGGAACTCTCATCCCCTCGATCGGTTCGAGCACACGGGCGAGCCGACGAGCGTTATAGGCTTCGATCCTGTAGTCGAGTTCTTTGAGAAGTGTTGTACCGAATTCAAGCACGATCCCTGCCAGATCCATGTCCTCAGCCCAGCGAGTGCGCCGCTCCATTGCCTGAGCCATACGAACCAGGATGCGGACGTCAGATCGCAACTGCGCGTGAATTCCCGGCCGTTGGATCTTGACCGCGACATCGCGACCGTCATGCAACACAGCGCGATGCACCTGGGCAAGAGACGCAGCCGCCAGCGGTACAGGATCGAACTCGGCGTACAACTCCTCAGGGGGTGCACCGAGCTCGTTGACGATCCGATCTCTGGCTTGCTCGTAGGGGAATACAGCGACCTCGCTCTGCAACTTTTCCAGCTCTTCTTGCCACTCCACTGGCAGGGTTCGCGCTCTGCTCGAAATGATCTGACCGATCTTGACGTACGTCGGCCCGAGATCCTCAAGAAGAAGCCGAAACCGAACGGGCGGTGGCACACGGACGAGCGGATCATCCGGCTGCCACAGCCAGCTTTGAATGCGACGTCTGAAACGGGCAATCGATCCGTCGCCATCGAACAGAGCATCGATGCCGTGGATCTGCAGCATCTGGCGAACGCGCAGCAACCGGATGCGCTCTTTTGCGGTTGTGCTGAATCGCACGAAGCCGAGTGACGTAGGTTGTCGACGGAGTCCCCGCAGCCCCGGCCCGATCGGAGGAGTCAGGCCGAGAATTCCAATACCCCAGAAGCGAAGAAGGCCAAGCACCGTACCGCCGATGAGAATCTGCCAGAGGGAAGAGGTAGACAGTGAGCCTGCCAGGAACACAAGAAGGGTGAAGATCACGATATCAACGAGCACGATGGCGAATCCGTAGGTCTGAATCACGAAAGGCATGAGTAGCGTGTCGAGCGCCGGTCTGGCGAATACGTTGAGCAGGCCGTAGACGATGGCTGCCAGCGCAATAGCTGTAATGCTCGGGCGGAGATTTGTGCGGAACCCTGGCATCAAGACGAGGACGAGCGCGATCAAGACGATGTCCATGAGGAAATGAACGGCTACGACTCGCAGATTCGCCCCGATCCAGCGGCGACGCCTTCTCTTGTTCGGCGTCGATGTTTCAGTCACGAAGGTTCTCCCTCTGCGGTCTGTGCCCTCTTGCTCAAACAGTAGGGTCGGCAAAGTTGACATGGTTCGAGTCAGCCATGTCGACGAAGAGTTCGTGTGTCGATCGCCATAGGCCTGGTTGGTCGATCAATCTCTGGATCGGGTTCCGGATCAACGACGACACTGTCAGGATTTTCTTGGTCCGGGGAGGCGGAGCGACCAGGCAGTCCCTTGAGGACATGGCAGAAGTTATCGCGGCGATGGGCATTCCCGTGCTCAACGCCTCGTGGCTTGCGAATCGCGCCAACGCGCGAGAGTCAGTTGCCGACGCAGTATGCGCCGTTGCCTACGCATATGATCGCGCATCGTCGTGGGGGCAGACCCCAACCGTATCGTCGTGATGGGACATTCGGGGGGAGGGCAGGTCGGCATACTTGCCGCACTCGCATCCGAGAGTTTCCCCGAATGTGAGAAGAGCTCCGATTCCGAAGTGTGGGCTTATCTTGGTCTCGCAGGCGATCCCGCCAGCAGCGTCCTCTGGAGGTAACCAAAGGTCCTTCTGGGCTGATGATCCAGAGATACTCGCTGTCATGGATAACTACCGCCATATCGGCAATAATTCAGACTTGATCGTTCGGTTCATCCATGGAACAGCAGATACGATTGTGCCGCTTGAACTCACCGGCGCATTCAACGAAGCTCTCGTCGAGGCTGGTTACGACTCCGAATTGATCGCCATTGAGGGTGGAAGGCACCAGGATCCGGTGGACCCGACCACCGAAATGGGGATCGCAGCGCTGGACCAACTGGCGGCACTGCTGGATCTGGCCTCGTCTTGAACGGAGCGCGGCTTAGCGAGACTGACTGTCGTCGGAACAGTGCCTGGGAGGGTCTATCGAAGCGGGCATGGCCGCCAGGTCGTAAGCTCGCTGGGTGGATACATCGCCGCGACCAGCAGCAAACATCACTGTCGATCGAGCCAATCTCGATGATTGGCGCGGACTTGGCGAGCTGATCACGTTCTCCGCCGACCGGCTCGTCGCACCCGTGGAAGGGGTGCATCGGGCGGTTGCCGATCGTTGGTTCGGAATCGGCGGTCCAGCGGTGGAACCGCTGCGAGGGGTGTATAACAACCTCACTGCGTCGATCTACAACGCGACACGACTCGGTGCATCGACCGCAGCTGCCTCCATCGCTGTTGGCGCGGGCCTGGTAGGTCGCCGACACCACCCACTACGCCCTATCTGGAATACGTCAAGGGCCAGCTACATCCAGTCCATCGTCAATGCGTTGTGGGGCGACAAACTCGAGGACGAGCAGAGCACGTTGGCCATCGAACTCGGATTGCGCGATGCTGAAGGTGCGTATATCGCGCCGGATCCGGAATCGCTCGATCAGGCGTTCCCTGTTCCCGCCGGGCGGCTGGTCGTGATGCTGCACGGTCTTGGGGAGACAGAACGATGTTGGGTCCAGGAGGATGGGCAGGGTCTGGTGGAACTGCTCGAGTCCGAAGGATTCTCCGTGCTTCGTCTGCGATACAACACAGGACGACGAGTGGCTGCGAACGGTATCGACCTTGCAGAATTCCTCGAAGAGATATGCAAGACGTGGCCCGTTCCCGTCGAAAGCATCGCCCTGGTTGGCCACTCGATGGGTGGCCTTGTCGCCCGCAGCGCCGTGGCGAAGGCCCAGGCCTTCCGTCATCATTGGGTTGAACGCACCCAACATCTTGTGACCATCGGTGCGCCACATCTCGGAACACCTATTGAGAGAGTGGTCCAGCAAGCTGGTCAGGGGCTCAACCGATTCAGCGAAACTCGCCCCATCGGTGCGTTCATTGATGGCCGGAGCGAAGGGATCAAGGATCTCGGTTACGGACCGATCATCGATGGCGACCGAACAGGACTGATTCGACAGCTCTTTGTCGCCGGTGCGGTGACGATGGAACCAGGACACCCGGTTTCGGCCGTTCTTGGCGACCTGGTTGTCCGTGTGAGTAGTGCAACCGGCCAAGGAAGGCACCAACAGGTTCCAGCGACTGACATCCTGGTGGTAGGTGGCAAGAACCATGGGGCCCTCATTCGTGATCCCGATGTCCGCCTCGGCATCAGGAACTGGTTGACAACGAAATCCGCCGCACGCCTCTAGCGCAAAACACGGGGGCGAAACGTCGACGATCAAGGAAGACGGCCAAGTAACGAAGCCTCAGATACGCATGGCCGAAATCGGAACGCGTCCTGTACTCGGAACCAAAGAAGCTTGTTGAACTCGGCCTCGCCACCACACACAAGGAAGAGATGGGCAATCGAAGCCGAAATGTCTATGAGATAACAGACAAGGGTCGCACAGCTCTTGGCTCATGGGCGAGCTCACAGACACAACCACCACGGATCGAGATCGAAGCGCTACTCAGGCTTCTCTTCGCAGACCAGGGATCGACCGACGATGTACTCAGAGCTCTCGACGAGTTCGAAACCGACATCGGTGACCACCATCAGGCGATCGTTGAACTCATGACGTCGTACCTCAGACCAGTCGTCCGGTCGTCAAACCTCCGGATGAGGTCGTCCTCCCCGCGCGGGCAGGGATGCAATGGACGTGCTGGCGCACCATCCGGAAGTGTCATGAGGTCCCTGGCTCCGAGACATCTCTCATGGGCTCGCACGACAGATCGGCAGATCGATATCTATACCGGCCAGGTTCAGCGGTTCGACGTTCTACCTGGCACAGGGAGTGCGGGGACTGCAGCGTTCAATCCTCGAGTCCGCAGGCCCTTTCGCAAAGAAACGGGTTCACGTTGGCGAACACACCGAGTTCGTTCTCCAGGCCAGGCACGATCCAGGCGTGGAGCATCCAAATGTCGCTTCCGTTGATCCAGTCACCGTTGCAGGATCGGCGGTCGGGGAGGTTGTCGTCCTTGAGTCGTCCGTTCTCGAAACACATACCGAGGTGAGGATGCCATTCGTCGGCCGGGCCAGGGAAGCCTTCTGGCGCCTCTTCACCGGTGACCCAGTACGAGTAGGCGATCAATTCAGGATCTTCCCCGCGTTTCAACTGATCGAAGAGCAGCATCGAGGGGTTCTCGATGTCGAACGGTTTGTCGACGATTGACCACTTGATCCAGTGAGCGCCAGCGCCGTCAGTGACACCAGATGCCTGAACGTAGCCAAGCGCTGTGATTTCCTCAATCGTGTCGAATCGGGTGGCTGATGCGGTTGCTACAGCCAGTGCCTCGGCCATTGCTGCGTCTTCTTCGACGGTTGGCTCGGCTGATTCCTCAGCTCCGTGGTCCATGCTTGCGTGTTCGCCGAGGCTTCCGGGTCGTGTCCAGGCGAGCGTTGCCAGGGCCAATGCTTGTTCCTGTGGGAGCCGTGATCGATCCGTTCCGTCCGAGAGGATCAGTGTCTGAATCGACTCGTCAGCGTGTCCGATTCCTGGTCCAGCGAGGACGTACACGGCTGCCGCTCCGAGGACGACCAATCCGAGGACCAGGGATGCCTGGGCGATACGAAGAACGCCGGACCGATCGCCGTCTCTGGCGACCAGGAGTGAGGTCACTCGCCAGAGACCTATGGCCGTGGCAACGATTCCGAATCCGAGCAACCAGTGCCCGGCGTTTGCGATTGTGAACAGACCGTTGTTCAGGCCGAGGCCGGTGTCGTTCGCGTGGAATATCGGGTCGAGCGCCAATCCGAGCGCCAGCAACAGGAACCCGAACAGGCTGACAGCGATCCATTCATGGATCGGTCGATGCGTTCGCTCAGGTGTCGAGTCGGTATCGAGATCGTTTGCCATTGCGAAGAACTGTAGTGGTCAGGAGCCTATTCGCCTCCCCGATAGGCGATATTTCGACTGTTGCAATCTCGACGCAGCCTCAACCCGATTGCGTGGCTCTTTCTGGCGTCCGTTGAGGTGGAGCGGCTAGCGTTGCCCCGAACTTGTTTCGGGCCTTGTTCCATGAGAGGGAAGGTACACATGACCAACAATTCCAGTTCGTCCTCAACCGTCAGGATTCTCGCGATACTGGTCATCATTGCGGGCGTCGTGTTCATCGGTGCGAGTGTCGGATCGTGGGCCGCTGTTACGGCGCAGCTCAAGGCGGAGAACATCACCGTTGCGGACGACGCTGGCCGGTTCGCAGGTCAAACGGTCGATGGACCGCTGACCGCGTACGAGCAGGCAAACGTGATCAACAAACACGCACTCGAGGCCACCGGCGGCAAGACCTACGCTGAACTAGCCCAGGACGATCCCACCCGCCAGGTGGCCATGACCGCTTCGTTCCTGCGGGCCTCACTCTTCACATCTGTTCTGGCCTTTGGTGTTTCTGCAATGGCGGGAGGCCTCGGCATCGTCCTTGTCCTCATCGGTGTTGCGTTGCTCAAGGTTGTATCGCAGCCAGGGAGCGACGACCCGATGACATCCTGACGTAGCGGGCAGGTCTCCAGGGCCAGGATTGCCCTGGAGACGAATCCGGTCAGGACTCCAGTTGCGTCTTGAGGTTGTAGAGACCTTCCTGGTAGATCGGAGAGAACATCTCAACGAGGCCGTCGGGTGTGACCGTGGTATCCCAAACAACACGAGAGCCGCCGTCCTCGGCGCACACCTGGATTCCGGCGTGGATGAACTCGATCGGCATGGGGGCTTCGAGGATGGTGTACTCGGTACGCATTGCGGTTCCATCGACGGACAGGATCCGCTCGCGTAGGCCACCGTTCTCACCTGCCTGGCAGAGGCGATAGTCGCCCTCAAGTCGTGCTTCGGTAATGAACGGAAGCCATACGTCGATGTTCGCAACGTCGCCGACGACGGACCATACGTCTGCGGGTGATCGGTCGATGTGGATCTCTTCCTGGAAAACGGCCATGGGTCTCTCCTGTGGTTGCTTGTGACACAGTGTGGAACACGAAAACCTATCGGTCCAATACATGACACAACTGATATGCATAAGATGTGCTTATGTACGATCTACGACAGCTTGAGGTACTCGTTGCGATCGTGGATCACGGCAGCTTCACGCGCGCCGCCGAAGCGCTCCACATCGCCCAGCCAGCAGTCTCACAGCACATGAAGTCCCTCGAGACCAAGGTCGGTGGTGAGCTGATCGATCGGAAGACGAAACGACCGACGGCCGCCGGGCTCGTGCTCATCGCCCATGCGCGGCGTGCGTTGAGAGAGCTCGAGACCGCTGAGTTCGAGGTGGGGGAGTTGTCTGGTCTCAAACGTGGCACGGTACGTATCGGCGCGATCCACTGGCTCGAACCACTCGATCTTCCAGCACTGCTTGGAGCCTTCGCGAAGCAGTTTCCAGGCATCACGATCGAGCTCAGGGAAGAGAACGCACACGTGATGTTTGACCTCCTCGGGGTTGGAGACATGGATCTCGTGTTCTCCAACATCTCGCCAACGGACACGATCACCAGCGATCTCAAGCGCCAGAACTTATTCTCTGAAGATCTTGTTGTGGTGGTTGGGCAAGGCGACCCGCTCGGCGACTATGACTCGTGTGACCTTGCGGACCTC